>NZ_JAHRFC010000089.1:0-17508 GCF_020883015.1 Microcoleus sp. CAWBG640 | reverse complement strand
AATTCCTAACGCTCGTGATGCGATCGTTGCAGAGATTTTTGGGTGTTTTTACTCACGCTTGGTCTCGGATGATTCACTTTTACCCCCTCAATCCGCCTATGTGCCAGTTGGGGGTGCGGAATGTGGGCTTAAAGGCTGAGAATCAGAAACTAAAGACTGACTATGCCACGTTACTAGAATCCAGTACCTTCGTCACTAATAAGCTCAGGCAAGAATTACAAGAAGTGCGATCGCAACTTGAGACCGAGAGAACCCGGTGGGATGAATTGCAGGAAGAGTTGGACGATCGGGAAGAAATTTGCACCCAACTGCGATCGGAACTCTCCGACCTCAGACAAAAATCAGTCATTGCCAGCCAAGATTTTCCAGAGTCGGCCGACTTGCTCAATCAGTTAAAAGGACGGCGTAAAAAGTCCAAGGCAGACTTGGCTGATATGGAAGCAGTTTTGGAGGTATTGGCAGAGCTAGGTACTTGATTGTCTCCAATTTGTCTCCAATTTTGTCTCCAAATTGTCTCCAATTTGCTTCCTAACAGCCCGTCTTTGTCTCCAAATTGTCTCCAAAACGCCTTGTTTAACCACAGGCGTTAAGCCCTAGAAACGCAAAAACCCTTGATTTTTCAAGGGTTCTAGCTGTTTACAGATATAAGCGGGCAGCGGGAATCGAACCCGCATAATTAGCTTGGAAGGCTAAAGTTTTACCACTAAACTATGCCCGCACACAGCTTTTAACAATACCGTAAAGTTCTGGAAATAGCAAGAGATTTTGGAAAGTTTTTTTATAACCTCCCGAAAAGTGGCTTAATCGTCACTCTCACCCACAGTTCGGAGTAAACTGGCTTGCCGCCCGATCGCGCAGGCTGAAATTCCCAGTCTCGGAACAGTTGTCTCGCTAAAGCCTCAAAATTAATGCTTTTGCCGGACGATGACCCTTGATTGCTACTAGCTTTAACATTACCGATCGCAGCAAGTCTCCCTCGATCGTCAATTTGCAAAAACACGTCCAAGCTTACAACCGACGAACCAATCTGCAAAACATCGATCTGTTTCTGATTTTGCCTCGGTCTGGCTAGTTGGTCGGGGATGTCCCTATTGCCGCCGCGGATACTGTTTAAATCTAAAGTAGCGATCGCACCAGAACTTTCTGGTGGCTGAGGAACCTTGACTGGCGATCGCCGAGGATTTGGCAGTGGAGATCTGGGATAGGGTAATGGTTGCCGAATCGGGGCTGGAGAGGCGATCGGTCTGGGATATGGTAATGGTTGCTGAATCGGGCTCGAAGAGGCGATCGGTCTGGGATATGGTAATGGTTGCTGAATCGGGCTCGAAGAGGCGATCGGTCTGGGATATGGTAATGGTTGCTGAATCGGGCTCGGAGAGGCGATCGGTCTGGGATATGGTAATGGTTCCCGAATCGAGGCCGGAGAAATTGGTGGTTTCTCCATGGGTTGTGAATTAGATTCGGGAGAAATTGGTGGTTTCTCAATGGGTTGTGAATTAGATTCGGGAGAAATTGGTGGTTTCTCAATGGGTTGTGAATTAGATTCGGGAGAAATTGGTGGTTTCTCAATGGGTTGTGAATTAGATTCGGGAGAAATTGGTGGTGCGGGTATTTGCCGTGGCTGAACAATAGCAATAGGCTCTTGAGAAACTATGGATTCGGGTGGTGTCGATCGCTCCTGAACAACAGGAGCGCGATCGACTATTGATGTTGGTATTTGATCCTGTACACTTTTAGGATCGGTGATTGATTGGGGTTGGGGCTGCTGTTGAGTTACAGGATTTTGAGCAACTATTGATTGAGGTTGGGGCTGGGTTTCAATTAGAGGTTGTTGAACAGTGATTGATTGAGGTTGGGGATGCTGTGGAGTTACAGGCTTTTTAGCAACTATGGATGTTTTTTTTGTCTGCTTGTCAATTGGTTTTGGAGCAATTGCTAATTGAGATGATGGAGGTATAATTTTAATATTTTTGGCATTTCTTTTAATTTTGAAAACTTGAGTAATTCTCTGATTATTTTTAGGGTAAAATCTGGATTTATTGCTTGAATAAACTTCAATCTTAGGTGAATTTACCCCCACAATTGATGGAGGTTTTGAATTAAATTTAATGGCAATCTTAGGCACTGGAACAATTGATGGAGGTTTTGACTGAACTTTAATTCCCGGTTTAGCCACAGCAACGCTTGATTGGGTTTGTGACTGGGCTTTCTTTCTAGTTTTAGCCACAGCAACAATTGATTGGGGTTGTGACTGGGGCTTCATTGTAGTTTTAGCCACAGCAACAATTGATTTGGGTTTAGATTGGGATTTAATTTCTGGTTTAGCCACAACAGCAATTGATTTAGATTGAGACTTTGAAGCCACCACAGGCTTGAGCACAATTTGTGATTTATTTAAGGGTATTTTAACGGAATAATGCCTAGGTACTGGCTGTTTTACCTGCTTATTTTTTAATGTTCTCACAGCAGTAAACGATGGGATTTTCTTTAAGGGTTTGGGAGTTTTTCTAATTTTTAAATTATTGCGTTTGGCTGGTGGAGTTCTGGTGATTTTGTCCTGATTTTTGGAAATATTTGCCGATTTTAAAGCAGTGGGTGTGGATTTGGTGATTTTTTTAGGTACATCATTAGCCACAAGTATGGACTTTTTTGCAACTATTTGTTTTGAAACTGGCGGCGAAGTTCGTACTTTATTTATATTGGCTGGCTTGGGTTCAGGAGATTTTTGAGATGGGGTAATTTCAATTAAATTGACAGCAGCCGATCGACTTTCTGGTACAATCTGAGAGCGAATTATGCTCAGGCGTAAGATCCAGAAAACCAGTCCATGTAAAAAAACAGACCCTAAAATCGCAACTATCCACAGCATTGGCGGATCGGATCGCTTTTGCTGATTAAAGGTTTTGGTAGAAGTTTGAGAATTCATGGGTAAGACGCAGGAATTTAAAGCTATTTGTTGGTGATCGGTTCCTTTTTGCCCCATACGTTTGAGTTGCAGTTAAATCCGGATCGGATTGGTGAAAATAGAATATCAAAAACCCCAACTTCTTCAATAAGTCGGGGCTCTAAGGGAATTTTATGGTTGTTGGGAAAATTTAGGGGTGAAAATAATCGTAAATTTGTTGTGCTAGACGCGGGCCAATTCCAGGTACTTCCGTCAATTGTTCGGGTGTAGCTAAGCGCAGATAGTCGATCGACCGAAAATGCGCTAATAATTGTTTTTGTCGGTGGTGTCCCAAACCGGAAATTTCATCAAGTCGCGATCGCTTCATTCTCCCACTTCTTTGTTCTCTGTGAAAACTGACTGCAAATCTGTGGGCTTCATCCCGCACCCGACGTAATAATTGTACCCCAGGCTGTTCGGCATCAGTGGGCAGGGGCAAAGATTCCCCAGGCAGAAATATCTCTTCTCGCTGCTTTGCTAAACTCACAACACGCAACTCTTCTAGCAAATTCATCTCTCGCAAAACTGCTACCACTGCTGAAAGTTGACCTTTCCCTCCGTCTATCATTATTAAGTCTGGTTTGTCAACAATCTCATTATCAACTGTAGATAAACTGCTTATTTCTTCCTTCTTCAATCCTCCCTTGGTGGGGGTAGGGGTGGGTTCTTCTTCTATCCTTCCCTTGGGAGGGGATTCCTTCTTCCCTCGAAAGCGGCGACCAAGAACTTCTGCTAAACTAGCAAAATCGTCCGAATGACCTGATTTTATTTCAGGATTCTTAATTTTGTAGTGGCGGTAGTGTTGATTGGCTGGTAAACCGTCAATAAATACGACGCGGGAAGCTACCGCATCAGAACCTTGAATGTGAGAAATATCATAACCTTCAATGCGGTGGGGAATTTCGGGCAAATCGAGAATTTCTGCTAAATCTTGCATGGCTTGAGAATTGCGATCGCTCAATCTTTGCATTCTTGCCAATTCATACTCAGCATTGCGTTCTACCATCTCAATTAACTCTGCCTTGGTTTGCCGCTGGGGTGTCAAAATCGTCACTTTTCGCCCCTTGCGGTTGCTCAACCAATCTGCTAGAATTTCCCCTTCTGGCAAGTCATATTGCACTGAAATTTCGCTGGGAATTTCTACAGATTCAACATTTTGATAATGTTCCTCCAATACCCGCTGCAAAATCGCTCCAGCTTCTACCCCGCCTGGTTCTCCCTGTTGGTAAGGGGGGGAGGAAAGAGAAGATTGAAACAACTCTTGCCCTCCCTTTGCAAGGGCGGGTTGGGGCGGAATCTCTGCCATAAATCCCAATCTTCCGACTAATTGACCGGCACGAATTTGGAATAGTTGAATGCAAGCGTGCTGGGTGTCCGCAGCCAGGGCGATCGCATCTCTGGAAACAGTATCATCAGGTAAAGATACTTTTTGACCTGCACTCAAAGACTGCAAACCTTTAATTTGGTCTCGAATTCGCGCCGCAATTTCAAAGTTTAAATCTGTGGCTGCTTGTTCCATTTGTGACTCCAGCAGATCCACTAATTCCTGAGTCCTTCCCTGAAAAATCATCGCTACTTTTTGGATGATTTTGCGATAATCTTCCGCAGACACTAACCCTTGACACACGCCCACGCAGCGGCCGATATCGTAGTTTAAACAAGGACGGTCTTTAAAGAGGGGTTGAGGGCGCTGTCGCAGGGGGAAAATCCGCTTGATTAAATGCAGCGTACTCCGTAGCGCGCCTGTATCGACGTAGGGGCCGTAGTAGCGGTCTTTGGCGTTACCTGCGCGGCGTTTGCGGGTGATGAAAATGCGCGGGTATTCTTCCGACCAAGTTATGCACAAATAGGGATATTTTTTATCATCTTTGAGGAGGACATTAAAGTAAGGTTGGTGCTGCTTGACAAGGTTTGCTTCTAATGCTAAAGCTTCGGCTTCTGTATCGGTGGCGATGAATTCTATTTCGCGGACTTGTTGCACCATCATGGCGATGCGGGGACTGAGATTTTGGCTTTCGCGAAAATAGGAACGGACGCGGTTTCTGAGTTTTTTTGATTTGCCAATGTAAAGGATGCGATCGCTCTCATCTCGCATTAAATATACACCAGGTACGGCAGGAATTTCTTTGAGGCGGCTTTCCAAGCGTTCTGCATCTTTAACTAGCGGCAGAGTTTTTGAAATCATTAGTTATTAGTTATTGGTTATTGGTTATCTTAATAGGAATTTAACTTTGAGGTAGGGGTTTCAACCCATGACGGAATATTGTTTGTATGTTAATTTGACATCAATGTCCTATTCCTAATGCCCGATGCCCAATTCCCAATTTATAATATCTGAGATAAAAACTTCCGGGTACGTTCTTCTTTGGGATTCTGAAAAAACTCTTCTGGGTCTGCTTCTTCGACTAAAACTCCGCCATCCATTAACACAATGCGATCGGCAACTTCACGGGCAAACCCGACTTCGTGAGTCACCACTACCATTGTAATTCCTGTTTTAGCTAAATTTCGCATCACATCTAAAACTTCTCGTACCATTTCTGGATCTAATGCTGATGTCGGTTCGTCAAACAGCATGATTTTAGGCTGCATCGCCAAAGAACGGGCAATTGCTACCCGCTGCTGTTGTCCCCCAGAAAGTTGTCCCGGATATTTTTGTGCTTGCGACAAAATCCCGACTCTTTCTAACAGTTGCATGGCTATTTCTTCAGCTTTTTTCTTCGGCCAGCGGCGCACCCAGACGGGGGCTAGCATGACGTTTTGCAATACTGATAGATGGGGAAACAGGTTGAATTGCTGAAATACCATTCCTACTTCCCGGCGAATTGTTTCGATGTTGCGTAAATCGTGGGAAAGTTCGATACCGTCGATCGTAATTTTACCTTGTTGGTATTCTTCTAAGGCGTTAAAGGTGCGAATAAATGTGGATTTTCCCGAACCGGATGGACCCATGACGACGACGACTTCGCCTCGGTTGACGTTCATGCTGACACCGCGCAGTACGTGAAATTGTCCGTACCATTTGTGGACGCTTTCTGCAATGATTACTGGTTCTGGGCTTGTTTGCTGAGTTTCCATAATTTTTTTTATTTTTTAACCGCTGATGCTAGCTGATACACGCGGATGAACGCAGATAAATATTTACCGCTGACCTACTCCCAAACTTCGCTCTATTTTGCGGCTGGCTAGAGACATTGAGTAACAAAATACCCAATAGATAATGCCTATGAATATGTAAACTTCGGCGTACCTGCCAATATAGGATGGATTTGCTAAAACTGCGCGGGATATACCGATTAATTCTAACATTCCGAATAGGGAAAGTAGGGAGGTGTCCATGAATAATCCGATGAATTGTCCGCCGATCGCCGGAATGACGGTTCGCAATGCTTGAGGGAGTACAATTAAGAGTGTGAGTAAAGGTGTATTGAGCCCGATCGCCCTTGCTGCTTCTATTTGTCCTCTGGGTACTGCCTGCAAACCACCGCGCACGTTTTCAGCTAAGTATGCTGCACTAAATAATGTTAATCCAGCAATGGCTCTAATGACTCTATCTAATTTGGGATATTCTGGCGGCAAGAATAGTTGCAGCATGACTTGACCTAAAAACAAAATGCCAATTAACGGCAAACCCCGAATAATTTCAATGTATAATGTGGATAAAAGTTTTACAACTGGTAAAGAGCTTTGTCTGCCTAGGGCTAGCAATACTCCCAAAGGAAAAGAAAGCACTATACTAATTACTGCTAAAAACAGCGTCAATACTAAACCTCCCCAATCATTTGTCGAGACTTCTGTCAAGCCTAAACCGCCTTTAATTAACCACAAAATTACTGGGAATGAAACAGCCCAAGCTGCGGGAATCCAGTTAACCCCCCCCAACCCCCCCTTGCTAAGGGGGGGCGAGGGCAGGGCTGTTTCATTCTTTGTAGGGGCAATCCCCCCGTGGTTGCCCCAATGCCTGAAATGACGGAAAATGGTCGGTGGGGGCGAGGGGGGGTTGGGGTTCATTTGTCTACCCACAAAATAGCTGGCAGCGGCTATGATAATATCTCCTAGCAAGTAGAGGCGGGAGGTAAGGTCGATCGGCGAAATTACCGCACCGACAACCCCAGCACCGAGTAAAATCAATAATGGCGGATTCCACAGCCTTTCTTGGCGCTGAATGTTTCCCCAAGTTAAGCCTGCTAGCAAGGTAATTATTCCGGTTACTATCCACAGCCGCCAATAGGATTCGCTGGGAAATCTGCCCACAAAAAATAGAGGCAAATTAGCTTCTAATACCCGCCATTGAGCTTTTGTAGTTGCCCAAACGATAATTCCGGTAATGACTTGGAAACTAACAATTAGACAAATCACTGTCAAAATGCTGTTGTACCAGGTACTAAATAAATTTTTACGAGCCCAATTCCAAGGGGTGGGCGATTCAGTGGCTGGGGGCGGAAGTATAGGTATTGTTTCCATAGGTTGTTAGTTGTTATTTAGTTAACTTCTAATTGCACTTGCTAAAATTCCTAATATTTTTTTTATGTCGTTCAAAAAATATTCTTTCAAGTCAATTTCAATCACTTGTTCTTTTAGTTTTAAAAATCTCCAGTTAGTGCCGCTAGTAACAGCACCATAAATTGTCGAAATCTGGTTGCCTTCACGTTCGTTAAATATTCTAGCTGCCAACATTTCTGCTACGCACTGTCCCAAACCGCCATTAATATTTTCTTTTTTAGCTTCCACAATAATAATTACTGGTGCGGTAAGAATTAATAATTCGGGAGAACGACTAATTAGAAAATCGCAATTTCCATTTAATCCTTGTTCGGCATCAATTGTAAAGTCAATTCCCGAAAAAAAGCTAATCTCAGAATTAAACTGTTTTCTCAACTCGATCAAAATCGGTGCGATTATCATTTCCGAGCGAGCTTTTTCTGTGTTACTGCTAATAGCTAACGGCACGGTATATAGAAGTGTTTCTTCTAAAAAGCTACTACTTTCTAACTCGGCTATATCAGAAAACATATTAATTTTATCTAAAACTTTAAAATCAAAAGTTTTAGATACTTTTGCTAAACTAAAATCACTGTATGCCATTCGGTTTCTCCTTGTACGAGCGATTAAAAAGCTCAACTCTTATTAAACTTTATCTTTCCTTGAGTTGTACAGTTTGATTGTACCAATTCATGAACAGAGAAATGATTAAGCTAATAGTGAGATATGTTACCATGATAATTAACATGGCTTCGATCGCCCTTCCGGTTTGATTCAGGGTTGGGGAAGCCACCACAAAGTAAACGTCGGGATAGGCGATCGCCACTGCTAAACTAGAATTCTTAGCTAAATTCAAATACTGGCTGGTTAACGGCGGAATAATTACCCGCAAAGCTTGAGGCAAAATTACCAACCGCATCATGGTTCCAGATTTCAATCCCAAAGACTTCGCTGCTTCCATCTGCCCTCTTGGGACTGATTGAATTCCGGCGCGGACAATTTCGGCAATGTAACTGCCAGTATACAAGCTGAGTCCTGTCACTAGGGCTGCAAATTCTGGAGTTAATTTCAATCCTCCTTCCAGTTGCAATTCTGGCGTGAGGCGGGGAACATCTAAGCGAAAAGGCAGATTTTTGGTAATAATCAAAGCTGAGATTGCACTCAAAGCGATCGCACCTAATGCCCAAAGCAACTGTCTTCCTGGCTGCGCTTGTTCTATCATAACGCGGGCGCGCCACTGCCACAGAAGAGCCGCCCCCAAAACTCCGATAGTTAGCAAAATCAACCAAATTTCAAAACCAGGCAAAGTCGCCAGCCAAGGCAGTGCAATACCGCGATTTGTCAAGTATACCGGGCCACTCATCTGCTGATTTTCTTCCAGCTTTGGTAGCGAAATGAACACTGCAAAATACCAAAAAAACAATTGCAGCAACAACGGTGTATTGCGGATAATTTCTACATATAATCCTGCTAAACTTCGCAGCAACCAGTTTTCAGAAAGCCGCGAGATTCCTACAGTCAAACCTGCAATGGTTGCTAGAACTATACCAATTACCATCACTCGCAATGAGTTAACTAAGCCGACCAAATAAGCTTGTTTATAATTATTTTCTGGATTGTAGGCAATTACTTTTTCACCAATATCAAAGGATGCTTGGGAATTGAGAAAGTCAAATCCGAAAGCGATGCCTAGTTGTGAGTAATTGGCGCTGAGATTGTCCCATAAAATTGCGCCTAAAATTATTACTAAAATTAGGGCGATCGCCTGTCCAGCAATTTTCCAAAACCGATCGTCTCTGAGCAGTTTAATCATATTAGTTATTTGTTGTTTGTTGTTTGTTATTTGTTGTTTTTTATGGGTTATATTGTTGACCGTTGCATCGGAATGATTTAACCGCAGAGAACACAGAGGACACAGAGGAAGAGAATAGAGAGATGAATTATTCAGATGAAGACAGGATTTGATATTAAGGGTTATTTGTTATTGGCTGCGTCGCTCACGCAGTCGAAGGGTTATTCGCGATGCCTTGCCCTTCGACTCCGCGGTTCCTGAGCGGAGTCGAAGGGCAGGAACCGCGCAGTCTAAGGGTTATTGATTATTCGTTGTTAGTTGTTAGTGATTTTACCAATAACTCATCACTAATGACTGCTGACTAATAACCAATAACAACTAACCAATAACAACTAACCAATAACCAATAACTGACAAAAATTAACGGAACGGTGGCGAGTACATCAAACCTCCATCTTTCCAGAGTTTGTTTTGACCCCGGTCTAGTTTGAGTGTACTTTTGGGCCCGATATTGCGATCGTACATTTCGCCATAATTGCCCACTTTTTTCACAATGCGAGCGGCGTAATCGTTCGGGAGTCCTAAACCTTTACCCAAATCTCCTTCTTTTCCTAGCAAACGTTTGACGTTGGGGTCTGTACTGCTGGCTACAATTTGGTCTACATTTGTCGAATTAATTCCCAAATCTTCCGCTTCTATCGCTGCAAAAATGATCCACCTTACCGCATCTGACCATTTAGGATCGCCGCTTTTTACGGCTGGGGCTAAAGGTTCTTTTGACATCACTTCTGGCAAAATCACGTTGTTTTCGGAATTGGGTAGAGTGGTGCGTTTGGATACAAGTTGCGATCGATCGGCTGTGACTCCCTGACAGCGGCCTTCTTGATAGGTAGCAAAGGTAGCATTCACATCTTCAAAAACGACTGGAGTGTATTTAACTCCCAATTTTCGCATTTGGTCGGATAAGTTTTGTTCGGTACTTGTACCTGTTTGGACGCAGATGGATTTACCTGCAAAATCTTTTAAACTCTTAATACCGCTGTCTTTTTTGACCATGATGCTTTGAGAGTCATAAAAGATGACAGGGGCAAATTCGAGCCCGGTGGTGCTGTCGCGACTGACTGTGTAGGTAGTGTTGCGACTGAGAATGTCTATTTCCCCCGCTTGCAAAACTGTAAATCTTTCTTTGGCGTTGAGATTGCGGTATTCTACTTTCTCAGGATCGTCAAATATTGCGGCCGCGATCGCCCTGCATACATCTACATCTAATCCTGAATATTTACCCTTTTCATCTACAAAGCTAAAACCCGGTAGTTGGCCACTGACTCCACAAATTAGTTTTCCACGACTCAGAATCGTATCTATCCGACTTGGCCCTTGTTGCGATTTGCCTTCGGTAGCAGTTGTTTGTGCTGCTTGTCCGGTTTGTGGTGTTTGTCCTGTTTGTAGCGATCGATCCCTACAAGCTGTCAATGGTAACACCATTAACATAGTTGCCCACAACAGAAATTTCCATTTACGCATAGGTTTTAGTAGAACGCTTTCCTGACAATCGTACCTTGTCGCTGACGATAACTGTGGTCGATCGCACCTCATACTAAATTTGCGTTAAGAACCCCGATTTATCCAGGATGAGAGGGTGGATAAATTAGCGCGATCGACCAAAAAGGCGGTGCATCACCGGGATTTGCTATCACTGAAAATTCTAGCTTCAGAATCGGCTGTTTGCGCCCGGAATTGCACAGCGCTAGCCCAGGGACAACCCGCTGGTGATTTTTTTGGCTTGAGGAGTGATCGCCCCCTTTCCCGGTAATATTTATACGATCCCGATTCAAGAGAATCACAATAGCTCAGGGGCTAGTCGCTGCTCTGCTAAATCGCGGATGAGAGAAAGCCGAGACTGGATGTACTCATCTAACACATCTGCTTCTTTACCATTAAGCGCAGAGTTCATCTTCAACTGTTTGAGTAACCACTGTACCAAGGTGGCATCATCCAAAGTTACCAACAGAGTGGCTTGGCTGGTTTCAATTACTGACCAGAGTTGACGTAACATGACTGGAGTCATAAAATCTCCTTGAGGGTGAATACCCCTTAGATGGGCGGGCATAACGAGAAGTTGGTCTTCGTGTTTGGAGCCGATAGACGAAAAGCACCTTAAGAGCGATCAACTTAATGATTATTTTATATTTGACCACAATAACTGAAAAGAGTAGTGTCCAGCGCTACAACACACAAGACGTTATAAGACTGTCAAATCTCTTGACATATAAATAAAAATATTGATTAAACTTTAAAAAAATTTACATAAACTCCCGCGTGAGGCAGGGCTGTTTCATTCTCTTGTAGTGGCAGCTCATAGTGGCTGACCCGATAGATGCTAAGATTTAAGATCTAAAATCCATTGACAGCACTGAGCTTTTGAAAACCAGCCAGAATCACCTCTAATTCAGCAATCAGGGAAGCAGCGCCTTCGACATCCTCTGGCTGTGATTCGGCGCGATGTTGAAGTTGGGCAGCAATCTCAGGCATTAACCGCACCGCAGCCGTAGCGCTGACACCCTTAATTTGGTGAGCATAGCGCCCTAGGGCTTCGGCATTTCCCGCGGCGAGGGCTTGTTTAGCAGATTCTAAATAATTGCTAGTATCAACCACAAAAGCTTCTAATATCTCCCGTTCAAACTCTAAATCAGCCCCAGTAATTTCGTGCAAATGTTCGACATCTACTAAAGATTCTAGATCGAGTTTGATATCTGTTTTTAGCTCCTCAGCATAAGTCGGTGAATTGTCAATATTAGATATTTGATACTTAATTCTTAACTGAGCAGACCATTTTTCTAGTACAGCTTTTAACTTTTCCATCGAAATTGGCTTGCTGATATAATCATCCATGCCAGCGGCCAGACACTTTTCTCGATCGCCCTTCAAAGCATTGGCAGTCATCGCAATCACCACTGTCTGTTGGTGTGGCTGCATCTCACCAGAGCCAATGGCTGCGGCTTCCAGGCCACGCAATCGAGCCGTAGCTTCATAACCGTCTAAAACTGGCATTTGGCAATCCATTAACACAATATCATACTTCTGGAGCGCCACCATAGATAAAGCCTCTTCGCCGTTATTAGCCACATCCGCAGCACCTCCCAAAACTCTCAGTTGATTCAGACAAACTTTTTGATTAATAGGAGTATCTTCCACCAACAAAATCTTCAAGTTAGCTAACTCCTGTTGGTTAGCAACTAATTCTCCATCGACAGTACCTGTGACAGTCGAATTGGCCTCCTCTTCCTTCACTACCGCATCAGGAGCGATCGCCTTTACCAAACATTCCAACACCCGATGAGTTTTGACAGGTTTAATTAAGTAACCACTAAAACCGGTATTCAATAAGCGTTTTGCCTCTTCTATCTGAACCACAGAAGTCAAAACTACCCACTTAGTTTGCTGCATTGCTGACTCAGAAATAATTAAGCGTTCCAGGCTTCCTGTGAGCATTTCCGGCAACTGAATATCAACCAAAGCAATATCAATGGGGATATTTTGGCTGATAGCTTTGTACAAAGAGGCGATCGCCATCCAGCCACTATCAGCTTCCTGAACTTCCATTCCCCAAACCACAGTCATTCTCCGCAGCATTTCTCGCACAGGCGACTTATCGCTAGCCACCAAGATTTTTTTACCCGCCAGCATTTTTTGCAAATTCACTTCCGAAGCCGTCGCGGTATTAGTTACCATCTCCTTAATAGCCGGCAAACTAAACCAAAAAGTCGAACCAGCACCGGGGGTACTTTCCACACCAATTTCACCGCCACTCAACTCAACCAACTGCTTGGAAATTGCCAGTCCCAAACCAGTACCTCCATATTTTCTAGTAGTAGAAGCATCAACTTGAGTAAAGGATTGAAATAGCTTGTTTAGGTCTTCTGGATTAATTCCGATTCCACTATCTTTAACTTTAAATATCAAATATTGTTGTCTTTCTATCCCCAAGATTAACGGTTGTATTTCCTGGCTTTTTTGGGGAATCCTGGTCGTCAATAAACCTTTTTGACTGGAAAGAGAAACCTCAATCATGACTTCTCCTCCTTCGCTAAATTTAATAGCATTATTTACCAAATTAGTAAGAATTTGACGCAGACGTACCGCATCACCTTTAATTTGTAGCGGTACATCTCTGTCAATCAAAGCTACCAATTCTATACCTTTTTGTTGTGCAGGAGTTGCCAACAACTCCAAGACTTCCTCCAGACAGATACTGACATTAAATCCTAGAGTTTCCAATCGCATTTCTCCTGCTTCTAGTTTCGAGAGGTCAAGAATATCATTAATGATTGAGAGCAGATTTTGACCACTAACTTTCAATGTCTGCATAAAGTCAAGTTGTTCGGGAGTCAGATTAGTTTTCAATAGGAGATCGGTCATTCCCATCACCCCATTCATGGGAGTCCGAATTTCGTGACTCATATTGGCTAAAAATAGCGACTTCATCCGAGACGCTTCCAGTGCAGCTTCCCGTGCTTGTTGGGCTTGTTCAAACAGAGTAGATTGCTGAATGGCGATCGCCAACTGTACGCTCAATCTGCCCAACAAATCCACCTCAGAATCAGTCCAAGCGCGACAATCGCTGCACTGGTGAGCAACCAGCAATCCCCACAATCGATTTTGACTCGTTTCTAAAATCCCTTCCTGCAAGCCAGTCTGGGGATTTTTAGAAAAGACTTGTGTGTTCAAGTCTTGCTTTTCATCAGCGATAAAAATCGGGACTACTAAATTAGCCCTTACTTGCAAAGTAGCCAGAAAAGCCCGATGAGTTTCACTCAATTGAGCAGTATAAATATCTTCAATAGCTTGAATTTTCCCCGCCATATACATCGCTTTGTAACTCTCACCAAAACAATTCTCTAGAAGCTTTATGCCCAGCATGGGCATCCAATCATTGCCGACGGATTCAACCACCACCACTCCGGTTTTATTTGATTCAAAACGGTAAATTACAGTGCGGTCAGTTGCTAGTAATTGTCGAATTTCTTGGACAGCAGTGTTAAGAGTTTGAGTGAGGTTAAGAGACTGGCGAACCCGCTGAGCCACCGCCGACACCAACCGTTCCTGTTCTGCTTGTTGCCGGAGCATTCTTTCGGCTTTTTTTCGTTCAGTGACATCGCGAATTACCGTAGCAAAACACAGTGGTTCTCTGTTCTTCGGGTGTTTCACCAGAAAAACGTTCATCAAAGCATCAAACCGTTTACCGCTGTGTAAATGTTGCAGTATACCTTCTCCTTGCCACTGTCCCTGAGTGCGAATTTTTGGCAAAATCTCTTGAATAAACTTCTGTTGAAAACCAGCACCGATATAATCCCAAATCTCTGTATAGAGAGCTTGAGAAATATTTTCCAAACCCACCAGTCGCCGTCCAGCTTCGTTGACAAACAATGTTTGCCCTTCCAGGGTAGCCATGGCGATAAAATCGCTGCTGTTTTCAATGAGCGAAACAAATTTTTGGCGTTCCTCTTCTGCTCTTTTCCGTTCAGTAATGTCGCGTTTGACACAAACATGACAAATGACATCGCCACCATCATTAATCACAGAATATGCAGCTACATCGAGCGCTAAATTTCTCCCATTTTTAGTGAAATTGGTAGTTTCACCCCTAAAAGTTCCATTTTGACTTAAACTTTTGGCAATTTCCCCAAATCGCTCCCCGGTAATCTGTCGAGGCGTTTCTGTTTCTAATTCGTCATCGGTATATTCTAGGAGAGATTGGTGAGCGCAATTTTGTTCGATAAAAAACCCATCAGCATCAATAATCACGATCGCATCGTTGGAGTTTAAAAATATTTGTCGGTAAAGTTTGAGTCTTTCCTCATCCCGCTTGCGTTCAGTGATATCTCTGTTGACAGTCACGTAACAAACTACATTGTTACTCTCATTTACCACAGAAAAAGCCGAAAGTTCCACCTCCACAGTTCCCGCTTCCACAGTCTTACAACAGGTAATTTCACCTCGATAGCTTCCGGTGAAAGCTAAGCTTTCCAAAATCGATGCAAAGGTGTCTTCTCCTAAGTGGACTGCCGGCGTTTCTCGTCCCAATGCTGATTCGCTGTAGCCCAGCAAAACCTTGTGAGCTAGATTTCTTTCCCAATAATATCCTTGGGGGTCGATAATTGCGATCGCATCATTGGATTTTAAAAATATTTCTTGATATAGTTGCAGCTTCAATTCAGCTTGTTTTCGTCCGCTAACATCGAGAAACAAACCGTAATAAAGCATAGCCCCAGACTCTTGGACTTCAGGATGTGCATCCCCTCGAATCCATTTAAGTTTTCCAGAGGGGGTGACAATTCTGCCTTCCCAGCGCCAAGGCTGCAAATTTTCAGCAGCCAGGATCACTGAATTGACAAATTCATCTCGATCTTCAGGATGAATTAAGTCAACAATTATCTGAATATCTTGCTGAGCAGCAATAGGTTCAATTTCATACAAGTCTAGACAACCTGCACTCAAAAAAGAGAAAGCCAGGGAGCCATCGGGATGCAAATCAACTTGATACAACGTACCGGGTATATTAGCCGTAATTTTTTGTAATTGGGCTTGGCTTTCATGTCTAGCTCGATCTGCTGTGGAGGATTCTGTAATCTGGCGAGAAAAACCCAAAACTGCGAATACATTTCCCGCAGCATCATAGACAGGCAGTTTTTGGGTATCAAAGATGTGCTGTTTGCCGTTAGTAAAGGCGATGGGGGTGTCAGGATTGTGAATTGTTTCTCCGGCGAGTGCGGCTCGATCGTCTTCGCGCCAGCCTCTAATTCCGCCATCGCGATCGCCAAATACTACTGTTTCCGAAAATCCTAATTCAATATCATCTTTGCCAATAATTTCGGCAACGGTTTTACCTAAGTAGTCAGCAAAGCTTTGATTGACTAAAATGTATCTAAAATTTCGATCTTTGGCAAAAACTCTGTCCGGGGTAGCGTCAATCAAACTTCGCAGCAATAGTTGTTGATTTTGTGAGGACAAATCTAGCGGAAAATTCTTACTCGCTGATACCTCTAAATTTTGCTGTTTAGATAAATTTACCCATGCTTGGGAACAGATGTGAGCAGTCGTATGGAGCAAGCACAGGCGATCGAAATCAAAAACCTTCGCCGCCACTGCACCGATGAACAACACTCCCAAAAATTCTGTGCTTTCATCGAGCATCACCGGAGCCATTAACACAGATTTCAACTCAACAATTGGGGGGTGTTCCAGATTGTGCGCCCAATCGCGATTTCCTCCCAGCCATTGAGTGCGAGCCTCCAGCAAGCGAGACTCAATTTCCGATGTTGTTGCTTCAGTTAACGGCGCTGAGTTTTGACAGTAGATGCGATCGTCCGAATGGGTCAAAATAGCGATCGCTTCTGTGGGAATCAAGCGCCCTAGATATTCGATACCAGCAGACCAAATTTCCTCAGCACCGAAAGCTAATTGCACTTTAGCAGTCAGTTCCTTAAAAACTTGCACTTCCAAGGTACGCTGGCGGACTTTTGCTTTGAGGCTGGCGGCTAGGATTTGCATAGTGCTGATTACACTGATTTGCTGATGTTATGTTGATTGATTATCAAATTTTTTTCAACAAAAATGGTTAAATATATTTGACAACAATACAAATTTTTGATACTTATCCTGCATTCTACCTTTAAAAAAAACAGTATAGCAAACGCCAAGGCAGTTAGGAGGTTTTGCAGTGCTCAAAGCATTGATGTTCTGGCATTTTCCTTCTAACTTATTTTTATCCTCAGCCAGTTGACCCCTAGGGAAGAGGAAGGGAGCCTTCTTGCTTCTTGCTTCAACATATGCGATCGTCCCACTCTAGCGGGAGCGAAGCAACAGCACAAAACACCTGCTTCACTCCGGTGGCTGGGCGTGAGGACGAAACTATCCCATTAAAATTACGGTATCTATGACGTGGATCACACCGTTATCAGCTTCGATATCGGCAGCGACAACAGTAGCATTTTTTACCTCAAAACCGTCTGAGCAATCAATTTTAATCGGTGAACCTTCCAGGGAAGTGACAGAACCGAGTTTTGCCAAATCAGCCTTCATAAACTTGCCAGAGACAACGTGAAACATCAGAATCCGGCTCAGTTGGGGAACGTTCTGTACTAAAGTGGTGATAGTTCCGGGCGGCAACTTGGCAAAGGCGTCGTCATTGGGTGCAAAAACAGTGAAAGGGCCCGGACTTTTGAGGGCGTCTACCAAATTAGCCACTTGCACCGCTGTTACCAGGGTTTGGAACGAACCAGCACCTACA
>NZ_JAHRFC010000088.1:0-17969 GCF_020883015.1 Microcoleus sp. CAWBG640 | reverse complement strand
CATCTTGCTCCCCCCTTAAGAAGGGGGGCTGGGGGGGATCTCCGGGTTCGACAAGAGGCGCTTTGAGCTCTTCTTGCTCCCCTAAATCCGATCCCCCTAAATCCCCCTTAAGAAGGGGGACTTTGAGTTGTTCTTGCTCCCCCCTTAAGAAGGGGGGCTGGGGGGGATCTCCGGGTTCGACAAGAGGCGCTTTGAGCTCTTCTTGCTCACCTAAATCCGATCCCCCTAAATCCCCCTTAAGAAGGGGGACTTTGAGAACATCTTGCTCCCCCCTTAAGAAGGGGGGCTGGGGGGGATCTCCGGGTTCGACAAGAGGCGCTTTGAGCTCTTCTTGCTCCCCTAAATCCGATCCCCCTAAATCCCCCTTAAGAAGGGGGACTTTGAGAACATCTTGCTCCCCCCTTACCAAGGGGGGCTGGGGGGGATCTCCAGGTTCGACAAGAGGCGCTTTGAGCTCTTGTTGCTCACCTAAATCCGATCCCCCTAAATCCCCCTTAAGAAGGGGGACTTTGAGAACATCTTGCTCCCCCCTTAGCAAGGGGGGCTGGGGGGGTTCTTCAATAATACCCCCCGACAAAATCAAAAACGACTTCAGCGGCTCATCAGCATTAAACGAACCGTGACAGGAAAAATGCGCGCAATGAGCATTTTCTAACTGCTCTAAATACTGTTCCAAAAGATTAGTTTTACTCGCTTGTGAGCCCGGAAGAATTTGACGGATGGCGAATTTGGGGGCGATGCTGGCCACTTCCAAATCGGTGTAGGGAAGATCCGAGGTGGGGTTTTGCATGGCCAGGAGTTGGTCAAAATTTGGGTGGATTGTAATCTGTTGCAGGAGTTGGCAACTGGGGCTGTATTGAATCCCTTGGGTGAATCTATCTAACAAGAATTCGCCCTCGGTTAGGGGTAGGGCGTGGAGGGGGAACAGGTGCAGCAACCAGTGGGGAATTAGGATTAAGCTCGTACTTTCTGAGGGCAGAATGGTGGTGATTTGGAGGATTTCGGCAAGACGCTGGAGATAGTCGGAGAGTTTGGTTTGCCAGTGGGTTTTGCTTTGTTTGTAGTCGGCGCGGTAGTCGTTAACTAAGTCGATTAATTCATCGCATTGACGGTTGCGATGCACTGTCAGCACGTCGGGATATGTGACGACAAAGGTGATGATTTCTGCGTCGGTGATGTACCACTCAATTAGGGCGGTGTCTGGGGTGAGGAGTTGGGTGATTTCGGTGAAAGTAATGGGTTTTAGGACTTGGGGGGTTTCCTGTTTTTGGGCGATGACTTCGGCAAGGTTGCGGGCTTTGTTGGCTTCGGCATATAAGAGTGCTTCTTGGTTGCTTTGGCGATCGAGGCATACTTGCACCATGCCTCTGTAGAGCTTATCCCACTCCAAATCGTGTTTTTGCTTGGTTTCATCTCCCGATTCTAACTCTCGTAATTTGGAGGCTCCGGTTATGGCATTTTTAAAGGTATCGTAGGCACTTTGGAGAGTTGCTACTTTTTGGTTTGTGTCTTCTGGTTTTTCTCGGTTGATGTGGTCTAGTTTTGCTAGATAAGCCCAGCCCAGGTTATTTAAGGTTTCTACATTATTGAGCGGGAACTTCTCAGGAGTACGGATAGTTAAAGCAGCGTCATAAAATGCGATCGCCCGTTCCAGATTATCCGCCCGCGAACCGTTGATTCTGTTACTGTAGGCAAGAGCTAGGTTATTTTGAGTCATTGCCCAATCTTCAGGGAAAGCCTCAAGGGTACGAACTGTTAAAGCAGCGTCATAAAATGCGATCGCCCGTTCCAGATTATCCGCCCGCGAACCGTTGATTCTGTTACTGTAGGCAAGAGCTAGGTTATTTTGAGTCATTGCCCATTTTTCAGGGAAATCCTCAAGGGTATAAACTGTTAAAGCAGCGTCATAAAATGCGATCGCCCGTTCCAGATTATCCGCCCGCGAGCCCTTGATTCTGTCACTGTAGGCAATAGCTAGGTTATTTTGAGTATCAGCCCATTTTTCAGGGAAATCCTCAAGGGTATAAACTGTTAAAGCAGCGTCATAAAATGCGATCGCCTGTTCCAGATTATCCGCCCGCGAACCCTTGATTCTGTTACTGTAGGCAAGAGCTAGGTTATTTTGAGTATCAGCCCATTTTTCAGGGAAATCCTCAAGGGTATAAACTGTTAAAGCAGCGTCATAAAATGCGATCGCCTGTTCCAGATTATCCGCCCGCGAACCCTTGATTCTGTTACTGTAGGCAAGAGCTAGGTTATTTTGAGTTTGAGCGTATTTTTCACTCCCCTGTTCCCGATTACTTAAAACTATTTCATAACCAGTAATGGCAATTTCAATATTATTCGCTCTATTCCCACGGGGAAATTGATAAATATCAATACTCAAATTTTCAATGATGGCGACAATGTACTCAACTGCTTCGGGATGTTCGGTAATTAAATTTTCGGCTACTTGCGGTAAAATCTCGGCAAAACGGGAATTGAGGAGATGCTGCCGTTGACCCAACATGGGGTAAATTACTTTAATATCGCTGTTACTCGCTTCTTCTGCTTGTAATAATTCTAGGATAAAGTTGTCATACTCTTGGGGATTTTCACCTTCAGAGTTATTGCGAGTTCCGTCATCGTTCATATCGATGAATTGCTCTAAATGACTAGCCAGATTTCGGAGGAAATTCGCGCCATTTTCGCCTCCTTGTGCTGCCAACTTTGCCGCTACTGATTCGCAAGTTTCCAGAAATCCGCGATCCAATAATTCTGAGTTATCCTGTAATATCTGCGGTTCTTCGACCTTGGGGCAATTCAGCAGGGTGTGAATTAATTGCTCGTAGGCTGCGATGCGGGTTTCTTCCATTGTGGGGAGTTGTGAATAACACCGATATTTATTTTATCATGATTGGTGGGTGGCCAGAAACCGGGTTTTTCGCAGGATATTTGTTACACGCGAAGATTTGGGAAAAAACCCGGTTTCTTTGGTTGTGCGTGGGTGGGTGGCCAGAAACCGGGTTTTTCGCAGGATATTTGTTACACGCGAAGATTTGGGAAAAAACCCGGTTTCTTTGGTTGTGCGTGGGTGGGTGGCCAGAAACCGGGTTTTTCGCAGGATATTTGTTACACGCGAAGATTTGGGAAAAAACCCGGTTTCTTCGATCGCGCGGAACCGTATCAATTTCTACCCAATCCCGAACAAGTAATCGAAATTACCGTCTCCCACAGACTTTTTAAGCGTATTGATAATTTTCGTTGTATTATCGTAAGGCCCTTCAACATAAAAAGGTTTTCCATTGCGACCAAATTTCAAGCCGATTTCGCTGGTTGATTCTCCTAGATGAGCCTTCGACTGCTCGAAATCGCGATGCGGTTCAAAGCCTAATATTTTGGCATAGGCGATCGCGCCCCAAACCAGGGCTTGTGCTTGTTCTACACTAATCTCTTCGTATCCCAGAAACGGCGAGTAAGAATTCTCAATGAGAGTTTTATATTGGCTATCGTTGCAGTTACGTGGCGGAATGGTATCCTTGACTCCCAAACACCAGTAGTCGATCAAATAAGTGGCTGCAACAAAACGATTGTATCCCTTGGAACGAGTAACCATCACTAAACCCAAACCGCCCGCTTCAGTGGTTTCATTTCGCAACAAGACATTGGCAAAATTTACATCCACGAGACATTGAGCAACGGGTAACAACTCTCCTTTTTCGGCGCTAGCGAGGGCTGTTTGTTCTGCCTGAGATATCAGAAAGGTACTGACTTCGGATGCTTTCAATCCTAACTTTCGGGCAATTTGTTTGGGCGTTAATTGGCGATCGCGCAGGTTGAGAATCTCTTGTTCTTGTTCGGGCTGCATGGTTTTTCTACTGCTGTCAGGGCAGGGTTCGATCTGAGTAGATCATTGTATCGCGATCGGGCGCGAAAGTACAGATTGACTTGGGTGACGAGGGTTGAGAAACCGGGTTTTTGCGACAAACTTCGTAACATTGCAAATATTCAGGAAAAAACCCGGTTTCTTAGATGGTGCGCGGGTGGCGAGAAACCGGGTTTTTGCGAGCATATTTGGTGACAGGCGAAGAGATGGGAAAAAACCCGGTTTCTTCGATCGTGCGCGGGTGGCGAGAAACCTCGGTTAGCCCGAAAGTCCGCCAGGGGTTGAAACCCCTGTCTCATAGCGAAAGTCCTCGGTCGATGACTAAAGAGTTTTTTATTTTTATCTCGAATCTTCAGTCGGTTTCAACCGACTTTCGCTAAAAGCCCCGTGGGTTTAAACCCCGGTTGGATATGGCGACACCACTTTATTTTATACTTCTTGTAAAATGCGACTATTCAAACGCTCATATTCATCCTCTAGAAGCCACATTTTAGCCGCTTCGTAATTGTCACTAGAAAAAATAACTTTATAGTTTTGTGCCGGATTATGAATGCAAAAGATTCCTGATTTTTCCTTAACTAACATCAGGATATAAGGAGGAGATATCAGAGTATCAGCCCAGATTTCTGCAAACTCCCACTCAGTCTCTTGCTCTGATTCTTGACTGATATTAGTAGCTTGTGCGGGGTCTTGTGCGAGGTATGACATGGTATTTACCTGTAGTTTTTTTAATCTTTATTTCACCGTAATTTAGTGGTATCCGAGTACCGTCTGCTTTTAGTATATAACCAATTGGTTCGGAAAAGTACAATCCGTAGCGTTCGTAATTATCCTCTAAATCGTCTGCTCCTGTGCGTTCCCCTCTTAGCTTTATTTCTGTGGCGACTCTTTCCATTGTTTCTCTATCATTAAAGAGATGGACAATCCCTTCGCTTTCAAGTTCGCTTTGGGCTTTTTGGGTTCCGGGGAGATGTTTGTTAATGAGACTGGTTCTGGTTTATAGAGTAAGTTCGCCGTCAATTCCACTCATATTCATTTGTTATGACTGGTAATTAAATTCTAGCATAAGGTTCCAATTAATTGGGATTTTTAACCGCAGATGGTGGCGGATGTACGCTGATGAACGCAGATGAGGAGACATCATTTAATCAGTTGTTCGAGGGATGGAAAGAGCAATTTTTCGGCGCTCACTCTTTCGCAATCACAAGGTTCTTGAATTGCGGAGATTGCCGATACTTTTCCTAGCAGCAATTGGATGCTTTCTATTAGCAATGGTAGAGTTAATAAAATAATTGATACCGATACTAGCAAGCTAATTAAGCCGTCAGCCCAATTCCAGTGCAGCCACGCTACGGCGATCGCAGCTACAATTACTCCAACCGATGAAAATATGTCGGCAACTGCGTGGAGAAACGCGCTTTTGAGGTTCAAGTCGCCGTGACAGCAGGAATGCAAGCAGCAAGCGTTGATGGAATTGATGCTTAAACCGACTATGGCGGTAATTAACATCGGGAGTCCTTCGACTTCCGGGGTTGGGGACAGCAAACGGGCGATGGATTCGGCGCCAATCCATAGGGCGATCGCCACTAAACTGATACTATTAACTAAGGCGGCAATGATTTCTGGGCGGGCGGGAATTGGGGAAGAGGCGATCGCACAATCCACCGATTTACTTTTTTCTAATGACGAATACCAAGTAGCTGTCAAAGTTATTGCTAAAGCTGCTACATCTGACAAAACGTGACCAGCATCTGCCAATAGAGACAAACTATGAGAGTTCGTGGCGGCGATTAACTCTGCTACGAAAAAGCTGCTAAGCAGTACCAAAGCTGTTTGTAGAAGCCGCACTTTGGGATTTCTGGGATTGGGATTTTCCCCTGGGCCGAGATTCTTGGTGTTTGGAAAGTTAAAATTGTCCCTAACTGGAAATGTCATTGAGCAATCCTTAAAGTTAAACTTGATTTTCAATTAAACATTAGATGACTCATTATACGCCAAGTCCAGACCCGGAACCGCAACAGCCGATCGCCAATTCCCCAAATCCTGAAATCAATTATCATTCAATTAGCGACAACCAACCAAATATTTTCACAGGGGAATCTTTAGTTGATTTACGGAAGTACGATCAATCAAAGTTCGATCGCGGCAGACCTGGTTGGCTAATTTTGCTTTGGTGGTTCGTCCAGGCGATCGCATTTCCGTTAACTCCACACCCTGTGAATGGTCTTAGAAGGTGGCTGTTGCGCTTGTTTGGAGCCAAAATAGGTTTTGGGGTGATTATCCGCCCTACAGCCCGTTTTACCTATCCTTGGAAAATTGAAATCGGAGATTATAGTTGGATCGGAGATGATGTTGTATTGTACAGTTTGGAGCGAATTGCGATCGGCAAACACTGCGTCATTTCTCAAAAAAGCTACCTCTGTACCGGCACTCACGACCCCCAAGATCCAGCCTTTGGGTTGATCGCAGCATCTGTGATCGTTAATAACGGCGTTTGGATTGCCGCCGACTGCTTCATTGGCCCCGGTGTTGCGATCGGTGCAAATGCCTTAATTGGAGCTCGCAGCAGTGTCTTTGAAAATATGCCCGCTGGCTTTGTTTGTATGGGAAATCCTTGTCGTCCGCGCGATCGGCGAAAAATCAACAAAAATTCCCATAACAAATAAGAAATAACAAATAACAAATAACCGAATAACTGTGAATACAATACCCGAAGAGTTATCGACACAAATCTCACAAATATTTACAACAACTTTATTTAAAATAGGGGTAAATCCTGTATCACTCAGGTCACTTCTGGCACTGATTCTATCCTTCATGACTGTGCTGATTGTATCACAAGCTTTTACAAATTTTCTTAAAAGAAACTTGCTCGTCAGACTAGGAATCGACGAAGGAAATAGGGAAGCCATTGCAGTTATTCTGCGCTATTTAATCGTAGCTTTTGGAGTAATATTTTCCATCCAAGAAATCGGCTTTAACCTCGCTTCTTTTGCAGTAGTTGCGGGCGGATTGGGAGTGGGAATTGGTTTCGGAATACAGGATTTAACAACCAACTTTGTCAGCGGACTGACACTGCTTTTAGACAGACCTGTCAAAGTCGGAGACTTTGTGGAATTAGAAGGATTGATGGGAATAGTCAAAAAAATCTCGATTCGCTCGACGATCATCAAAACTAACGACGATTCTAGCGTCATAGTTCCCAACAGTAACATGATTAGCCACAAAATAGTTAACTGGAGTTACCAAAATCCGGTGCTTTGTCTACGACTCCCCATAGAAGTAGCCGAGAATAGTGACCCGCTGTTAGTAACAGAAACTCTGTTAAGCATTGCTTACGCAGAAGCAGGAGTATTGTACGAACCCAATCCGAAAGTATTCTTTGTGGAGTTTGGTGATGATTGCTTTAAATTTGAGCTTTTAGTGTGGACCGATCGACCAACGGATCGAGAAGTCATTAAAAGTTCTTTGAATTTTGCTATAGAGTACCATTTTCGTCAGCAGGGAATCAATTTTCCGTCCAATGAGAGAGATTTGTATTTGCGAAATCCCGAATTTTTGTTGTCACTGTTTGACAAAAAAGGAACTGTAAATAAGCCGGAAATTATCTTTGAAAATAGCCGGAAGATATCGATTTTGAGCGAGGGGATAAAAAAGCCATCTTCCCTTAGCAATTTGCTGCGAGAGGTGACATATTTTGAACATCTCACGGATCTAGAATTGCGACAATTGATTGAAGTTGGATACCGTCATCGGCTGCGCCCACAAGAATTTTTGTTCCGAGAAAACGACCCAGGAGATGCTTTTTATGTGATTCTTTCTGGTTCAGTGGAGGTTTTTGTCGAAGCAATTGATAAACACTTGAAAAATCTCGGTGCGGGAACATTTTTGGGGGAACTTTCTTTGATGTTGGGAATCCCCAGAACTGCTTCGGTGAGAGCTTTGGAAGAAACAATTTTGTTTGGGATCAATAAAGAAGGCTTCCAAAAGGTTTTAACCGAACGACCTGATTTATATGAACAGATTATTCAAGAAATAGTCAAACATAAAGAAGAACTCAGCGAGAGACAACAGGAACTGCGAGAAATGGAATTGATAGATGCAGGAGAAGATGACCAAAATCCTGTTGATTGGGTGAGAAAACGGTTGCAAAAAATATTTAGTGTTTCAACTTAAAATATGCTAGAGTTGACTCACAAAATTTTATTTTAATTTCTATGACGCGATTCATTCACGATCTTTTTGCCAAAGAATATTTAGAGGAATTGCTTTCTCCACTTGGAACGGTTAATATTGGTCGCGATGTGACTTCCGAAGTCCGAGAAATCGATGTTTATTTCACTCCCAGCACCGCGATTCCCGAATACTCAGAAACTCTGGGATTGTTGGGAAAAATGGCTGGTACGACTGCAATTTTTGAACCGTTTCGCAATCCGGCAAGCGCCAGCGAAATTTGTAGCTGTCTGGGCAAGTTGTTGGACGTGCGAGGCGAATTGGAGCGACAATGTAGAAGAGAAAATACTCGCCTTGATGATTCTCAGTTACCAAAATTGTGGATTTTGATGCCCACAGCATCGAAAGCATTGGTAGATAGCTTTAATGCGATACCAGACACAGAGAATTGGATGCAGGGCATCTATTTTTTGGGCGAGTCTCTGCGAACTGCGATCGTCGCGATTCACCAGTTGCCAGAAACTCCAGAAACCTTGTGGTTGAGGATTTTGGGCAAAGGGAAAGTGCAGCAAAGGGCGATCGCCCAATTGAGCGCTCTAGCAACGGACGATCCGTTACGGATTATTGCGCTAGAATTGTTGTATCGTCTACAGTCACATTTAGTAGCCGACATCCCACAAGAATTACAGCTAGAAGAGCGGGAGTTAATTATGGCGATCGCACCACTTTTTCGAGAACAAATACAAGCAGCAGTACAAGCGGCAGAGCAACAAGCTAGGGAACGAGGACTAGAACAAGGACTAGAACGAGGATTAGAACAAGGACTAGAACGAGGACTAGAACAAGGACTAGAACGAGGATTAGAACAAGGGCTAGAACAAGGGCTAGAACAAGGGCTAGAACGAGGCAGACAAGAACAACAGCACTTAATCATAGAAAATTTTCTGCGAGCTCGATTTGGAGAGTTAAATCCGAAAATGACTGCTTTTCTATCTCCAATATCAAAGTTTTCTGCGGCGGAATTTACCGTTTTGTTGCTGGCAATCTCGATGCTTACAGTCGATGAAGCGGGGCGGGAGCAAGCGGTGAAGTTGTTAGCTGAAAGTGTCTTGAAAATGTTCGTTACTAACTTGCAGGAGATTTTGCCCCAGGCTGTGACTAATTTATTGGCTTTGCCTGTGGCAGAATTGACGTTGTTTGTTGAACAACTACCACACTTATCAGATGCTGAATTGAGGGAAAAGTTGGGCAAAATATCTGACTAAAAAAACAGAAAACTTAGATACCCGATTTCTTCAAGAAGTCGGGTATCTAAAGCTCTAAGAATTTGATTACGATCGCAAAATCAATTGCAGCAAGCCGTCAATCAGTCGATCGCGCTCCATTGGTAAAATCTCTTTACCGTGCATCATATCCTGCGTTAACTGGTAGTACACCAAAGATCCAATAAAAATTCGCGCCGTTGCTTCTGGATCGGGCAATTTTAACTCCGGGCGAGATGCCAAATATTGAGTGAGTCGCTCAATCCCTGGTTTAGCTAAGTTTTTGACAAATATCTGGGCTAGCTGGGGAAAACGCCCTGATTCAGCAATCACTAACCTCACGAAGGTGAGAAAATGAGGTTCGTGACTCGCCTGATCCAGTATAGTCGTGGCAATGAATCGCAGCGCGATCGCCGGTTCGGTTTCTGGCACCGGAAAATAAACTAATTTTTCTGCTGCTAGCCGTTGGATCAAAGCCGCAAACAATCCCTCTTTATCTTGAAAATAGCTGTAAACCGTAGCTTTGGAAACTCCCCCCGTCTTCGCTACCTTGTCCATACTCGTGCCCGCATAGCCGTGGGTCAAAAATTCTTGCATCGCACCTTGGAGGATTTGCTCGCTTTTGTCACCTCCTATGCTTGCGTCTGGTTCTATCGGTTTTGTCTTTACCATTGTTGGTTTTTGTAATTTTTGCTTGGGCTCTTGACATTATTATACTGAACGGTTTAGTCTTGAAATATAAAAGAACTAAACCGTTTAGTTTTGTACCCAAAAAAAAGAGGTGTGTCATGGTACATCAACCAACCGCAGACAGCTTATCCTCAAATCCATCTCTAGTTAAGCAACTGCTAATAGTGGCCGCAGCAGCCACCCTGGCGGCTGGGGGAACGACAGGTTACACGATGTGGCGATCGCGCCAACCCGATCCCAATGCAGTAGCAGCGACAGCAGCGACGACAGCAGCACAATTAACCACAGTGACAGCCTTGGGGCGACTGGAACCCAAAGGAGAAGTAATTAAAGTCTCTGCTTCGGGTGCCGCCGAAGGAAACCGGATCGATCGACTCTTAGTTAAAGAGGGAGACAGGGTGAAAACAGGTGAAACGATCGCCATTCTCGACAGTCGCGATCGTCTCCAAGCAGCCTTCGACCAAGCTCAAGAACAAGTGCGCGTCGCCCAGGCAAATCTAGCAAAAGTCAAAGCAGGAGCCAAAAACGGCGAAATCCAAGCCCAGAAAGCCACCATTGGGCGCTTAGAAGCTGATCGCAGTAACGAAATCACAGCACAACAGGCGATCGTTGCCCGCACAGAAGTCGATCGCAGCACCGAAATCACAGCACAACAAGCCACAATTGCCCGTTTAAGGGCTGAACAGCTTGGGGAAATTCAAACCCAAAAAGCCACAATTGCCCGTCTACAAGCCGAACTTCGCAACGCTAGAAGCGAGGATCAGCGCTACTCGCAACTGTATCAAGAAGGAGCAATCTCTGCTTCCACCACCGACAGCAAAAAACTCGCCACCGAAACAGCGCAACAACAACTCAACGAAGGAAAGGCAAAACTCAATCAAATTCAGCAATCTCGCCAACAACAGATTAACGAAGCCCAAGCCAAACTGAATCAAATTCAGCAATCTCGCCAACAACAAATTAACGAAGCCCAAGCCAAACTCAGCCAAACTCAGGAATCTCGACAACAGCAGATTAACGAAGCAGCAGCAAATCTCGATCGCATTTCCGAAGTTCGCCCCGTAGACGTGGAAGCCGCCAGCGCCGAAGTTAGTTCCGCCACTTCCGCCGCCAAACAAGCCAAAGCCAATCTAGCTCTAGCTTACATCCGCTCTCCTAGAGACGCGCAAGTCCTGAAAATTCACACATATCCAGGGGAAAAGGTGGGGAATGATGGGATTGTCGAACTCGGACAAACTCGCGAGATGTTGGCTGTGGCTGAAATCTACCAAAGCGATGTGGATAAGGTACGAATTGGACAGCCGGCTAAAATTACTAGCGATTCTTTCCAGGGCCAATTGCAGGGAACTGTTGAACATATCGGCTTACAAGTGCAGCGGCAAAACATTGTTAATACCGATCCTTCTGCCAATATTGACGCTCGAATTGTGGAAGTGAAAGTGCGTTTAGATGCAGTTTCTAGTCAGAAAGTAGCCGGATTAACTAATTTGCAAGTCAAAGTTGCGATCGGTGGAAATTAAGGATTAAGAATTTTTAAACCACAGAGAGCGCAGAGAGCGCAGAGGAAGAGAATAGAGAGTTGTTTTCTTCAATCCAAAATCCAAAATCTAAAATTCAAAATCCTATGCTTGGACTAATCAAACCATTACAACAGTTAAGAAACAGAACTCCTCTGGGATGGCTGCAACTGAGTCATGACAAAGGGCGAATGGCCGTAGCTATAGCGGGAATTGCCTTTGCTGACATTTTGATGTTCATGCAGTTGGGCTTCCAAAATGCGCTTTACAGTAGCAATACGCGCCTGCACCAAACTTTGCAAACTGATTTAGTTTTGGTCAGTCCCCAAGGTCGCAATTTACTGAATTTGTCTTCGTTTCCCCGGCGCAGATTATATCAGGCTATGAATGTACCGGGCGTGCGATCGGCCGATCCGCTTTATGTCAAACTTGCTAACTGGAAAGTCCCGGCCACAGGTCGCGAAACGTCTATTATGGTGGTGGGCTTCGATCCCGATCGCCCTGCTTTTTCCCTGCCGGAAGTCAACCAAAACTTGAACTCGATTAAATTGCCGGATACGGTGTTATTTGACCGAGCTTCCAGGGGAGACTATCAAGATGCGATCGCCCAAATCAATCAGGGAAAAATTGTGAAAACTGAGATCGATCGGCGCACGATTACGATCGAGGGCTTATTTAGCATTGGAGCATCTTTTGCGGCCGATGGAGCTTTAATCACCAGCGATCAAAATTACCTACGCTTGTTTCCCAAACAAAATGCCGGGAGTGTTAATGCCGGATTAATTCAATTGCAAGCCGGTGCCGATCCAGTACAAGTTCAACAAGTTTTAAAAGCATATTTGCCACCGGATGTCAAGGTATTGACCAAAGCAGAATTTATAGAATTCGAGAAAAATTATTGGGCTAAAAATACTGCTGTCGGCTTTGTATTTAACTTAGGTGTCGCCATGGGTTTTGTAGTTGGTGTCATTATTGTTTATCAAGTTCTCTCCACCGATGTCAGCGACCACATGGCAGAATACGCTACTTTTAAAGCAATGGGATACCGCAATATTTACTTACTAGGCATTGTTTTTGAAGAAGCTATAATTCTTTCAATTATCGGTTTTTTACCGGGTCTAGGAGTCTCTTTAGGTCTCTACTCTTTAACTCGTAAAGCCACAAATCTACCCATGTATATGACCATAATTCGGGCAATTACAGTATTGATTTTAAACACAATCATGTGCAGTATTTCAGGAACTATTGCCACTCGCAAACTGCAAGCAGCCGACCCCGCCGACATTTTTTAATCTGCATTTCGGATCTCTCTGATATCTCTCTGTGTTCTCTGCGCCCTCTGTGGTTAAAAAAATCCGAATCTTTAACTCATGAAATCCACTCTTGTCAACCCCACAACCAACAAGTTACCCATTTCAGAACCTGTAATTTCCATGCACAAACTAGACCACTACTTCGGTCAATGTCAACTGCGAAAACAGGTACTTTTTGATATTAACCTAGAAATCAATGCAGGTGAAATTGTGCTGATGACCGGGCCTTCTGGTTCTGGAAAAACCACCCTTTTAACCTTGATTGGCGGACTGCGTTCTGGTCAATCTGGAAGTCTCAAAATTCTCGGTCAAGAAATGTGCAATGCCAGCCCAGATAAATTGGTTAAGACGCGGCGCAAAATTGGCTATATTTTTCAGGCGCACAACTTGCACCGCAGTTTGACGGCGCTGCAAAACGTGCAAATGGGTTTGGAAGTTCACGGCAATTTGTCGCGTTCCGAAATGCGCGATCGCTCTACAGCAATGCTAGATTTAGTAGGACTGGAACAGCGAATTAATTACTATCCAGATGACTTGTCAGGGGGACAGAAACAAAGAGTTGCGATCGCCCGCGCCTTAGTCAGTCATCCGCAAATTGTGTTAGCTGACGAGCCCACAGCCGCCCTGGACAGCAAATCTGGTCGCGAAGTGGTGAATTTGATGCAAAAACTGGCCAAAGAGCAGGGTTGTACCATTCTGTTAGTTACCCACGATAACCGAATTTTGGATATTGCCGATCGCATTATTAATATGGAAGATGGAAAATTAGCATAAATAGTTATTGGTTATTGGTTATTCGTAACAGCCAATCCTGGGCGATAAATCTCCAAATTTTGCTGATACATTGCTTCTAGTTTCGGCATCGAGGATTCCACAGAACCGCCAAAACGCCGAAAAGAAGGCCAGATGTAAGCGAGTTTTCTGACTGCTGGTTCCAATCGACCCGCTTCTATATCTTCTAAGGCATCTTTTTCTCGGATTAACTCTACAGCTACAAGGTCTTGATTTTCCGGGCTGAAATCCTTGAGACCAAATTTTTTGGCGAACCTGTCCCAAGTGGTACTGAGAAACTGATATCGCCCTGCTGCATCGGAACAAAGTTTTTTGCCGTAGCGGCGGCCGCACCTTATTTCTCTGGGATGATCTTGAAAGCTGGCAAATTTAGTGCCTGTGTACTGCGTGCGGTAGCCATCGGGAGTAGCTGTGCCTTCGGCAGTGGCAATCGTGTCCAGAAAGGCTTTGACTCGACGATCGCGCCCTATGGTATCCTCTTCTTCGTCTAGTGAATTCAGCGTTGGTGTTTCCGGTTCCTCATTGTGCCGGCTGCTATTGTCTTCTTGGTTTGGTGAATCGATGGCTGCAACGGATGGCAGGCGTTTTGGGGTGGGTGAAGTTTCTGCCAACATAGATTGTCCCCACAGTCTGGGAGTCATTCGACCGAAGAAAAAGCACAAACAGATTAAGAAACCCCAAGACAGTTGAAAACGCAGGCGTTTGAAGCGATGCCGGCCCACAACCGGCCACCCATAAAGGGGGAGTGTGGCGGACAAAATTCCGGTTTGCTGGCCGAAGGCGAAGAGCGATTTCAGTGCTACCAAGGTTTGCTTGTAGAAACGGGGTGCAAGTTTCCGAGTTCTCATCGCTGCGGCGAAAGTCTGCACATCTGTCAGAGTAACTTGTGCCAGCGGTTTTTCGACAAACACTCGAAAATTGTTCGCCGCCTGCCAGCTAAAGCGCCTGTTGTGAGGAGATTTGCGGTTTACCCACAGGCGAATGAGCTCCTGGTCGGACATAGGGAGCAGATGGCTTCCCAGATGTTCTGATGCGTGCAAGATTACCTCCTGATATCAGTGCTGGTTGAAATATCCCGGTCAATGGATTTTGGATTTTAGATTTGGGATTTTCGATTGGTTCCGCAGTGGAAATTGGGGTTTTGTACGGAACCAAATTGCTTTCCTGGCGATCGCAAATCTTAAATTTTTCGGTCATCACCGATGACTAGGGACAGGGATCAACATAAACAGGCTTCAACCATATCCATTCATACTACTAAGTGTTCGCTCGCGTCAAGTTGATTGGCAGATTTTGCGATCGGTTGAGTGTCAATTTCGCCCAGTTAAGAGGCATCGGCCTCCCAACTGACATAGCTTTCAAGGTGCTGGCAATCCGGCTAACTAAAAAGCGATCGCGCATTTTTTTGTATCTCATTAAGAACTCTTCCTTTGTTTGTGTCCAGAAGATTCTGCATCTTGCTGATTGAGGAGATTCTTTCGTTTTGCCAGCATCAGCGAACCGTAGCGGTTAGCCCAAACTTGAGTAAATTCAGCACCTAAGAATAGTATCTGAGCCGAATAATTGATCCAAAGTAAGATAATCACAAAGGAACCAGCAGCACCATAGGTAGAGGCGATACCGCTACCTCCGAGGTAAATTCCAATTAGGGATTTGCCGATCGTAAACAACACAGAAGTGATCGCAGCACCAATCCAAACATCGTTCCAAGCCAGATTAACATCGGGCAATAGTTTGTAAATTAAGGCAAAAAGTAGCGTGACTACACCAAAAGAAATGGCAAAGTCCACAATTTGCCAAATGCCGACTGGCAAGTGCAGCAAGCCATTCAACCAATAGCTAACGGCTGCTAAAAGGGCGCTAATTACCAAAGAGACTAGCAGTAAAAAGCCGATACCTAAAATCATGGCAAAAGACAATATGCGGTCTTGGAAGAAGCCCCAGATGCCGCGTCCGGGAGGCGGTGAAACATTCCAAATAGTATTGAGGGCTTCTTTAAGATTAGTAAAAACATTGGAAGCGCCCCACAAAAGTGTAGCAACGCCGACTAAGGTAGCAATCATTCCCGATTTAGGTTCCGAGGCTTTGACGATCAAGTCTTGGACTGTTTGGGCGCCATCTTTGCCGATTAAACTTTGGAGTTGTCCGACGATTTGGCCTTGGGCTGCGTCGGCACCAAAGACTAAACCTGCGATCGCAATCACGATAATTAGCAGCGGAGCGAGAGAAAACACCGTGTAGTACGCTAGGGCTGCTGCTAGGGTGGGCGCTTTATCTTCTTGCCATTCAGTAAAAGTTTGTTTGAGTAGCGATAAGACTGTTTTTAAGTTCACGGTATTTAGTTTAATCTACTTATTGTTCACAAGCAGATTTTACGAAGTCAAAAGTCTTTTGGCATCCGCCACAAGATAGATTTATGGATCGGCAAATTACCTTTTTTCTGTGTTTTGAACGAACCGCGAAGACGCAAAGGGCGCAAAGGAAGAGAAGAGAAAGATTTGACAAGTTTCACTGGCAAGATGTACAGTGAACACTTACGAATACAGCTTAGTGCGGATATCCGAAATGTGTAGTAATAGACCTATCTAAATTGCCAGCTAAAATAAAAGAATTAACCTAAAACATCTATCATATTAGATATCTATTTTGAACAACCTTACTTGCCTAGAAATAGAAGTGGCCGAAACACTGTTGAGATTAGCGATGTTGCTGGGCTTAACTCTCTTAATCGCCTTTTTCGTGGCATCAGAATTGGCATTAGTATCAGCAGACAGGCCTCAAATTCGCCAACTCGCGCAGTTGTCCGACGCTCCAAAAATCGCTAAAGCCGCCCAACTCGTCCACCAAGCTCAAAACGATATCCCCCATTACCTATCCGTCACCCAAACAGGCACGACAGCAGGAAGTTTGCTGTTAGGTTGGCTGGGCGAGGGAGCAACGGTGCATTGGATAGAACCGTGGCTTGACAAATTGCCTTTAGGTCATTTACCTGCTATGCTGACGGCTCATGCGATCGCAGTTCCATTAGCTTTCATCTTAGTAACATACGTCGAGATAGTCTTAGGAGAACTCATCCCCAAAGTATTAGCAACCCACGAACCAGAACGCACTGCTTTACTGTTGACACCAGCCTTACAAATCTGCTCGAATGTGCTGTGGCCACTACTGGCAATTCTCAACGGTACTGTACGGCTGCTCACAGGTTGGATTACCCGCAATAAATCTCAACCATTACTATCACCTTCGGAGGCAACTCTCGTTCAAAATGACGCACATTCGGTACTACTTTCTGGGATATGGGAAGTGGTCGCAGTTAACGAAAAATTCGGATTGAACCTGCCAATTAATCAGGCTTATCAAACAATAGCTGGATTCATGATTTACACTTTAGGTAGATTGCCAAATCAAGGGGAGAGATTGTTGTGGGGTGAGTTGGAAATAGAAGCAGCAAATGTAGTAGAAGGTAGCCTAGAAACAGTGCTATTGCGTCAAGTAACTCGTCCTTTGTTTGAGGCTGAACAGCCAGAACTTGTGTTGAATTAAATTGCCGTTTTTAATAGTAGGGACACGGCACTGCCCATTAGTGTCAACTTAAGCCTAAAAGCCCGCCAGGGACTGAAGTCCCTGGCTAATAGCGAAAGTCCTCTGAAGAGGACTCATGAGTTCTTCAGTCCTCTTCAGAGGACTTTAGCTTTGAGACAGGGAATTCATTCCCTGTCGGACTATCGGTTTTACGTTAAGTTGACACCAATGGCCATGCCGTGTCCCTACAGATATCGCCTACTCCGCCTTTCATCACCCAACAGCCACCTTAACCGCACCCCCAACAAACTGCTCATAATCCGCCAACAACCACGGAGGCAAACAACTATTCGCATCCTCAACCCGCAACTGTCCAGCGCGACAAAACAGCATCGCAGCTAACAAATAATTCACACCTTTAGGTCTTCCAAACCCTTTACTCAACTCAGCAACTAACGAATTAAAAACAGCACGTTCAGTTTCATGCAACGGCTCATTAATAAACCCACTAGCGAGAATTGCTTTATAACCTTTACCGAAATCGCTCCGGTACAAAAGTTCCAGTTGTTCCTCAGAGACACTCAGCCACAAATCAGCAATTTGCTTGCGAATTTCCCGCAAATCGGCTAACACTGGTTCAGCCGTATTGTCTATTTTATAAAGATTGATAGCACCAGTTAATCGAGCCAAAAACTGCGGTAGATAGTCTTCTTTGACTACAGTTTTTTCTGTTTGAGCAAAGGCACTTTCAAAAACCCGGTCATAATCGTCAAACAACCACTTGGGTAAACGAGTATTAGCATCGGGAATCCGCATTTTACCAGGCACAAAATAC
>NZ_JAHRFC010000087.1:0-18147 GCF_020883015.1 Microcoleus sp. CAWBG640 | reverse complement strand
ACAATACTGTCGTCGCCGTCGTCACCCATGCAAGTGTCGTCGCCAATACCTCCTATAACGGTATCGTCGCCTTTACCACCGTTAACTTGGTCGTTGCCGGTGCCGCCGTCGCAATTGTCGTTGCCTAGGTCCCCTCTGACGGTATCGTTGCCTTCGCCACCCTTGGAGGTATCGTTGCCTTTGCCGCCGTAGACGCGATCGCTGCCGCTGCCGCCATCAACGTCATCGTTGCCCTCGTTACCGTATACGAAGTCATCGTCATCATCACCTTTGCAGGTATCGTTGCCGCTACCGCCAGTAATGGTATCGTTGCCTTTGCCACCGAAGATGGAGTCGTTGCCACTGCCGCCGTCGCAGTTGTCTTTACCGCTATCGCCTCGGATTTCGTCATCGCCATCGTCACCATCGCATTTGTCGTCATCTTTACCGCCGTAGATTTTATCTTTGTCACGGCTGCCTTTGATGTCGTCTTTGCCTTTTTTGCCGAAGATCGACTTGTTACCCGTGGTGGCGGTGATTAAGTCATCGTCATCGGTGCCTTCGATGGTGTCGCCCTTTTCTTTGATGCCTTTGGTGTCAACGCTCCGATCGGCGCTACTTTCTTCGGGTGTGTCGTTAAATGCACTCTCGTTTTTGTTGTCGTCAACGGTGTTGTTCAACTTTTGGGCGATCGCCTCTTCAATTAATTTTGTGAAATCGGGAGCGGAGTTATCAGAGTCGGAACTTTCAACCAAACTATCACCTCGATCGGGAAACAGTGTCCCCGACAGATTAGCCAACAACATTTCTTCTTCCATCTTTAGTTATTCCTGCCTACGAATTGATGATGAAAATGGAATTATTTCCTGCTAAACTAGGAGCTAGAAAAATACTTTCAAGCTTTTTTGTTTTGCCTAATAGAATGGGTTCTGCAAGGCAATTTTTAGCAAGATATTCCTGTTTGATTCTAAAGCTTATATTTGGTAATTGCAAGTCTTTTTTTCGGGAATTACTTACAAACAATAATCGAGATGCTAAATACAGAGTAAGCTTGACCTTACACTACGTTTACTCGTGTTTCTGCGTATTTTCCACAGTTCAAGACCCTGATTTTAAATTGTCTACGTAATTCCAACGATATAATTCGCTGAATTTTTACTTGCAATGTACAAAGCCCAGCCCATAACTACCCTAAACACTAAATCCTCAAAATTGAGCGGGCTTTTTTAGAGATCTAGCAGGGATTATATTGAATTTTTGTAACAATCCCTTGACAACAATCTGTGGACAACAACCCCAAGGATGATAAATTACCTACAGGTGCAGGATTCTATAGACAGTGACTTAAAATTCCTGCTTCTAGTTCCCGATAATTAATTATTGTTTTATATAGTTTACTGATGCAAACATTTGTTTTTGTTTTGGATGTGGCAATCTCGTTGACCGCCCCTTTGCCCGATCGGAGTGGAAAAATATATTTCGATCGGTAAGTAGTAAAAAACAGACCAAATTATATCTATCTCAAGACAGATTATGAAAATAGCCAGAGAAAATGGAAAAGGTAAAAATGTAATATAGCCTTTCTAACTCTCCTATGAGGTACGAGCGAGAATTGGTAATAGGTAATAGGTAATAGGTAATTGGTAATGGGTAATTGGTAAATAGTGATTTGTTTAGCGATGACGACGGAGGGTTGAGATTTTAAATTGGGGATACTAGATAAACATAAGCACAAGCCCGCAGATTTATTGAGGCCGGTGCTCTGGAGGGGGGACAATGCCAAATCCCCCATCGTAAATGCCAAAGGCTAAATCTACAGACCAATTAGCTAATTGACACACTATGGAGGTAGGAGATGGAGGGCAGATGGTAGAGGATAAGCGGTGGCAACATTTCCCTCCCAGGCACTCTCCCCCAAAAATTACCTCAACTTTGTTAGCCATATTACCCTGAAACTGGTGGGTGAGAGTAGAAGTAATTCTAATAAGAACTAAAGATCCGCCTGGTAAAGTGCTCCCAAGTTAACTTCACCATGCAATGAAAAACTTGAGTTTACCGCCAATGTAAAGGGGTCTGTGGTAGAGGTGCAAAATGTCAAAAATAGGAATATTTAAGTTAAGTAAGCTTTCCAAGAGCCACAAGGCCATAAAAACTAATAAACTGTTATTAAAGTACAAGTTTTATAACCTCAAAGTGTTTGAGCAAATATTTCGCAACCAGGCGATAGCCAGATGGGAAGACGCCGATTCAGAAACTTTGATTGAAAGAGTAAACATAAGTTGGCCAATTGTTATTGCTAGTGACAAAAACCTAGGAAAGTTCAGAATTGAGGCGGGAGGGCATTAAATCTGTGAGCCAAGAATTTAGACTGTCTGTCACCCCAGTTGAGGATGACGAATACTTTGTGCGGACAGAAAAGGTTGCACCCGGTGTACCCTTGGGAGAAGAAAGAGTCCGCTGGCCGATCGACCAATGGCTGGCTTTGTCTGCCGAACTGATGAATGACCCCTTAATGGGCTTGCTTCAGGGAAAAACCAGTCGCGTGCTGTCGCGATCGGCAAAAAATCCAGCACCAAATTTAGTAGCCCTCGGCCAACAATTACACAGTGGGCTATTTCAAGGGCGGTTGCGCGATAGCTGGACTTGCGCTCAAGGCATAGCACAGCATCGCCGAGAAGTGCTGCAACTGCGTGTGGGAATCAAAGACAGACGGTTGTCACGGTTGCCTTGGGAGGTTCTACACGCTGACGATCGCCCCTTGGCCACTGGCACTGATGTGGTCTTCTCGCGCTACCACACGGGTACAAACATAGTAAAACCAACTCACATTATTCCCAATAGCGGCCCGTTAAGGATTTTAATGGCGATCGCCTCTCCCAGCGATCGAGACAGCTTGCAACTAAAGCGAGAAGTTCTTCACCTGCAAGAAGAACTCCAAAACCGGACTGTGAACCCCCTCAAACACAACCTGCACGCGCCAGAGATTCAATTGACAATTCTCGAACAGCCCGATCGAGAACAATTAACCCAAGCCCTAGAACAAGGACACTACCAAGTTCTGCACTACGCAGGACATAGCAACTTGGGTTCCAGAGGTGGCGAACTTTACCTAGTCAGCAGCCGCACCGGCTTAACCGAAACCTTAAGTGGCGACGACTTAGCAGGTTTGCTAGTCAACAACGGCATTCAAATGGCCGTATTCAACTCTTGCCGAAGCGCCTACAGCAATGCCTCAAAGCAAGGGGAAGATAGCCCCGAACGCAACTTAACAGAAGCTTTGGTCAAGCGGGGGATTCCTGCGGTGTTAGCAATGGCAGAAAGCATCCCCGACGATGTGGCCCTGACTCTGACACGGCTGTTTTACCGCAACTTGAATCAAGGCTATCCAGTGGATCTGAGCCTGAGTCGGGCTAGAGCGGGACTGATTACTGCCTACGGTTCTCATCAGTTATACTGGGCTTTGCCGATTCTCTACCAGCACCCCGAATTTGACGGCTATCTGACAGGTACTCCTACTCAACAAGGGACAGGAGATTTTTTGCAGCCCAAAAAATCCCTAGCGTCGGAAACGCAGCCACTGTTGGCTGGTGCCAAATCGAAGACTTGGAATTCCGCTAATGTTGAGGAAGAAGCAGACTGTGCTGATGGGGAAGTCAGGAGCCATTTTCCAGACAAATTAGGGTTTCCCATGAATGGGCGGGAGCAAAATTCTGCTCTCTCGACTGTAAATGCCCGGTCTCCACTTCCGGCAGTAACACCCCCCATTTCTACTCCTGGCTCTTCCCTTGCTACTACTCAACAAAGTCGGACTCCAGTAGCTACTGTCAAACCAGTCAAAAAATTGGGATGGAAAAAATATCTGACTGTGACGTTTTGTGCGTTGCCTCTGGCTTTGGGGGCTGGTTTTTTGGGGTGGCGGCAATTGCAAAACAGCAATTCCAAACCCGAAGAGTTATTACCGACGGTGCGGACTCCTATTTCCCAAGGTTATCTACAAATACAGCGGGTAAATTTGGCACAAACTCAGACTGCTAAAGTAATGGCGATCGCCCTCAACAACTTTCAGGCTGGGGAGACTTGGGCCGGTCTTAAAGCCACAGAAGCATTGCTCGATCGAGTAGCACTGCCACAGGCAGAAGGTGCTCTGCAAGCTGTCCCCAAATTTGCCCTAGATCAGCCAGAAGTTAATTTTCTTAAAGGTCGTTTGGCTTGGCAATTTCAACAAATCGGCAACAAAAAATACAGTGTTGACGACGCGAGGCGTTCCTGGGAGATCGCTCTCAAGGCACGTCCACATTCTCTGAAGTATCGGAATGCTTTAGGTTTTGCTTATTATGCTGAAGGTAATTTCGAGCGTGCTTATCAAGTTTGGGCGGAAGTGCTCAATTCCATCGCACCGATTCCCAACAAACCAACTGCTTCTGTGTCTGTGCAAGCGGGCAATGATATTTTAACTGCGATCGCCGGTTTGGGAATGGTGATGGCAAAACCTCTTCTCAACCTGACACCTCAACAGCAAGCAGCTCGTTTGACCAAAGCGATCGAATTTCGCCAACAAGTGATGGCTAGCGATCCGCTGAGTTTTGGGGCTGATGCCCTGGCGAAAAATTGGCTGTGGTCCGAGGCCGCAATTCGCGATTGGCAGTCCCTGCAAAAGTTGCAAAAAGCGCGATGATCCATCGAAAGTATTGAGCAATATTCTAGTGTTCTGATTCTCTCTATCCACTGTTAAAATGTACAATTTTTGTGACCCGATCGACAGGCCCACTCAGCCCAAATATGCTGGTGGGCAAGTGTCGATCGGCTTGTGCGATCGGGCAAATTGATTTAGGGAAGAACGCACAATTGGAGCAGAAAGAAGCAGAATTTGAGGGGAAAATTCAACAAAATCAATGGTTTCAGCAATTAAAAAAGTCCTGTGTGCCAAGGCATTTGCTCTACCTCTAGGGTCCTGGATCGTTTTTGTGCCAAGAGTGAGGCTCAGGGACGACTTTGCCTTGGTGGTGGATTTGTGGCTGATGGTGCTTTGGGAGCGACAACCTACAGGGAACCAGTAGAAATTCAGTACATTACTTCCGCAAATCAGTGCCAGGAACGGCTGTTAATTGGTGGTGTGGCCAATATTTTGCACTAGCTGTCACGGCGGTTGCGCGATCGTTTGTACCAGTGCCCATTGAGTGCCTTTTGGGCTAAAACCTGTGCAACGGCTAGGGCAAATTTTACCCAACTCCGATCGGATTGCCATCCCCCTGGTCTGTTCTCTACAAGTTATATGGTGAACAGTTTAATAGAAGATTCCTCCCAGGGATTTGGGGTTTTGAGGTCATTCCAGGGGCGAATAACTGGCTTTTCGAGTAGGTGCCAGTGCCATTGACAATCAGTACCGCTTCATCTTGTTGAGGTAAAATTTGGTAAAATTTCATCCCGCAGCGATCGGCGGTTTCCACAGATTTCCTCTACCTGGTACCCTAGGTATTTCCAGCGATCGCGCTTGGCTTTTTACTTTAATGGCAGACCCGATCGGGGGACTGGTGAAAGCTGCTGAACAGACTTTACTCTCCAAAAGTAAAGTCTTTAATTTGCAGCAACAATCCCGGAGTCGATCTCCGTCGCGAGCTCAATCATCAGGATTGAGCAGCAAATATATCACAGATCCAGCATCTTTAGTTTCAGACCAGACCAGACCGGCCGCAGAAATTAATCCAGAATCTTAATATTCAGAATTCTTAGTATTGACAGTCAAACAAAGTTCATCTAATGTGTTGTAATTGATATAAGTAAAGTCCAATAAGCGAGGTACGGTCAATGGCAGAAACAGCAACAGCACCCTTAACAGGAAAAGGTCTGCTTCAAAAAATCAAAGGCAGCGATTTGCCACGCAGAGAACTGGCAAAGCTTTGCGGCTACTTCACAGTGAGCAAGAGTGGAGAAACTCGGATTAACTTGGCTGAGTTTTACGATGCAGTGTTAGCTGCTAAGGGAATTGAGCTAGAGAAGTCGAAAGCTGATGGACGCGGACGAGAAGCCAGTTATCGAGCTAGCGTTCACAAGAATGGTTCCATCGTGATCGGGGCAAATTATACCCAAGAAATGGGATTAAAGCCCGGAGACGAGTTTGAAATTAAACTCGGATACAAGCACATTCGCTTGATTCAGATCGATGTGGACAGAGCTGATGTAGACATGGACGATCAAGAGGAGGATACAGAAGAATAGCAGCGAACCTGATGCAGTCAGCCGATGGTAAGGCGACTAAATTTGGCATTCACTGTATGAATATTTGCGCGCCAACCTTCGATTTAACTGATGAGCTGTCTTGACTATTTCTATTTTCTCTTGTCTCGCAAAGACTACAGTGCCTCTGAACTTCGCAAAAAGGGGCAAGAGAAAGGTTTTGGCCAGGTCGAAATATTGGAGGCGATCGCGCAAATTCAAGACCGGGGCTATCAGTCCGATACTCGCTTGGTGGCAAACTCGATCGCCTCTGCTGCAGGCAAATACGGGAAGTCTGCCGTCAAGCGCAAGTGCTTGCAAAAAGGAATTTCCAGCGATTTGTTCGAGCAAGTTTGGGAGGAAGAATCTGCTGAAAATGTAGACTCCGAAGCAGAAAAACTTGCCGGATTAAAAGCCAAAGTCATGCGAAAATACAAGATTGATACTTGGGATAAAGTAGATCCAAAGACCAAGGGTAAAGTCTTGAATTACCTCCAATACAGGGGGTTTAATCCCTTTGAAATTTGGCAGCAGTGGCAGCAGGAAGAAGCAGACGAGTAATTTACTAGGACCAAGCTCGATTTAAGAAGCCCCCAGTTCGGCAAACTTAACTGTACTGCTGTTTTGGGGGTCCTATTCTATGTTGTCAGTTTTTCTAACTATGGGACTTAGATCGCCTTAAAATCGTGATTGTAGTCAAACTGCTTCATTGAGGGTTTTGTACTCTCTCCGAAACTACAGAATTCCCCTCCATCCTTTGATCGGGTTTGGTATAAACCCAAGCCCAAGCAATTAAGACAGCTTGAAAAGGCAGCCTGAACCAATACAGAAGTGGGTGGTGGGGAATCCCTTCTATGGGAATGCTGTTGATGGCCTGATTAATATTAGCTGGAAACACGGCAATAAACAGAGCAATTAATCCCCAGGCGGCGGCGCGACTCACGGGAGGAACTAACAGCCCAATGCCTCCCAAAATCTCGAAAAAACCGCTGATATAAACCAATGCTTCTGGGTAAGGAAGCTGGGGTGGCATGATTTTGATAAAAGGTGCGGGGACTGCAAAGTGGAGAACCCCGACAACACTAATAGCCACTGCGAGAATAACTCGCCAAATTTCTTTTTGAGTTTTCATGGGAGAGCATTAATTAAAAATTGTAAATTTGCAGCAATAATCCTTGCCAAAATCCGCTGTTTGTGAAACAGTTACCCAGTTTTCCCCGTCAACAACTAACCGCTAGGGGAACTTTGACAAACGGCTGCGGATTGTCACCCAATAAAACAGCGCGGGTGTTTTATCAAAATCTTAATCTCCCGTTGCCGGATCTCGCCTCTGTCCTCCGGCAGTTTTACTAAAAAAAATAGCATACCCAGATTCCCAGACAACTAAAAGTGCTGCGGGACTCTCATACCAAATCCTCTCTTCATCGTCCTGTATTAAACTCTCTCTTCTCTTCCTTCGCGTCCTTAGCGCCTTCGCGGTTAAATCACCTGACGATACAACCGGAATTGATATCACAGGAGATCTTGTTAGTTTTAATGAGGTTGATTTAAGTTGCAACTCAAAACTAGAAAATCTATCCAAAGCCCTATGTCTCATGCCCTAGGTTGATTTGGGCTGGCATTGCTAAATTAGAAATTGAGGTAATGCGATCGGGAATTTAGCTTTCATGACAGACAAACAGCAGCAACCAACAGAGGAAATCAAGCCCCCAGCAAATTCGGTTTGTGAGGCGTTTCAGATGCAGCTAAAAACGGCTATCTCTGCTGCGGAAACGGCGACGATCGCACTTAACGCGATCGGTGTAGCAGGAACGGAAATTGGCGCTGCTGGCGGTGGATTTGGTAGCAACGACACAGTTGCAAGCCCAAATGGTTTATCAGATTGCTGCGGCTTACGGTATGGATGTGCGCGAACCAACTAGGCGAGCGGAAGTTTTGGCTATTTTTGGCCTGTCGGTGAGTAGTTCGGAAGTGCTGAAAGTGCTTTTTGGTGGGCTGCGAAATGTGCCACTGGCAGGAATGGCGATCGGCGCGAGTACCAATGCTGTGATGTTTTATACGGTGGGGTACGCTGCTTGTAGGTTTTACGAGTCTAAGGGAGTTGTTTGATTTTTGACAGGGCGATCGCCCAGGATGTCAAGTGATTTTAGATTTATTTAAACTTTCTTAATCCCCATTGATTATGAGAAAAAATAGTCTCCTTTTCTCTAGCAATAAATCACGCTCAAAAATTCGTATTTTCGGAAGTTCCCAACGATGTTAGAATATGTAATGTCATGGAAACAATGTTATTAACTGCCGCGTGAGCCACAGGCTGTTTGCCGATGCGGATCGACCAGATAGGCAAGCTATCAATATATGTGGCTAGAATTAGCTGTAGCATCCAGCTAAATGCGATCGCCCTGAGAAAATCCCAAACTATTCTGCGAAAATATAACATTTTTTTCCTGGCAGGAACTTTCTTGCCACCAAATTATTCAAAAAGATTGAGCCTCCCAGCCCTGTGTCATTTTTATCTAAACACAAGCAATCACCGACGACCATGAACACTTCACTTAACACCCCTAAATTGCATCTCAATCGAATGCTGAGGCAATCCCTGCTAGCAAGCATCATCTCCGCAGCAGCCTTGGCTAGCGGATGGGTTCCCGGTTTTTACGGCAATTCGCCCAGCCTGGTTTTTGGATCGAGCGCCCAAGCTCAAGAGATTAGCAGAGAGGAGATTACTAGCTACGCTCGTGCTGTCTTAGCAATGGAACCTAGACGCGAGAAAGCTTATAGAGAAATAAAGGGAATGGCACCAGGTGGAGCGGTTCCAAGAGTATTGTGCAACGAAGCTCAGGGAATCAATAGGCTTTCTGGAAACATTCGCGGCGTGGCAGTAAATTACTGCGACGAAGCTAAAAAAATTATAGAAAATAATGGTTTGACAGTTGCTCGCTTCAACCAGCTTACTTTGCTCCAGCAAGCTAATCCGGCTGTCAAAGCACAAATTCAAGCCGAGTTGGTACGGCTGCAACAACAAACTGCTAATCCATAGTGATTGGCGATTGGTGATTGGTGATTGGTGATTGGTTATGGGTGATTGGTTAGTGCCAATAGCTAATCACCAATTCCCGATTCCCCATTCACAGGAAAACCCCGATAAATAAGATATTCCTCAAAAATAGGTGCGACATTAAATCCTGTGAGGGATAAAATATAAATATGCTAATTTTTACAAAACATTTGCCTGCAAATCCTGATGCTGTAGTCAGCTTTGTTTTACCCCTGACTGCGGACGATCGCACTCGCAGTCGTCACCGATTTGAAACGGATGCCGGGGAAGTGGTAAACTTGCGTTTGCCCAGAGGTACTGTACTGCGCGATGGGGATTTATTGCAGTCGGAAGACGGTAATTGTTTAGTGCGAGTCACAGCCAAACCAGAAGCAGTGCTCGCAGTACGCGCTGGAAATCGGCTGCTACTGATGCGGGCGGCCTATCATTTAGGAAACCGCCACGTAGCTTTAGAAGTGGCTGATAATTATTTAAAGTTTTCTCCAGATTCAGTCTTGCAGGGAATGCTGGAAAAAATGGGTTTGGAAGTAACAGAAGAAATTGTACCATTTCACCCAGAAGTGGGAGCCTATGGTCATAGCCATTAAGATTTGAGATTTGAGATTTACCATTAGTTTGATTCATTGAAGAAGAAAGAAGCGAACAGAGAACAATCAACAGTTAACAATCAACAGTGAACAGTCAACTTTTATGTTTATTGCAGCTAGCTTTTGCACCTGTGGGAGCTTATAGTTATTCTGAAGGGCTCGAAATTTTAGTAGAAACAGGTGAGATCGATAGCGAAGTTAGCTTGAGGAATTGGTTGCAAGACTCCCTGCAATTCGGGGCGATTCGAGTAGAAGCTGCGCTGGCGGTACGGGGTTTGAGAGCGGCTAAAAAGGAAGATTTAACAGCTTTGAGTTACTGGAATGGATGGGCGACGGCGACTAAGGAAACTGAAGAATTGCGATCGCAAAGTTGGCAAATGGGACGGACTTTGATGCGGTTATTGCTAGATTTGCGATCGCCCACACCGGATGGATTAACGAAAATAGTACCAGAATTCGTGGCATCGGAGGGTAATCAGTGCAATTTTGCGATCGCCTTTAGCATTGCTTGCGCTTGCTGGCAGATTGAAGAAGAAGCCGCCGTGTTAGGATATTTGTACAGTTGGGCGACAAATTTGGCGAGTGCGGGCGTGAAATTGATTCCCCTTGGTCAAACAGCCGGTCAACAATTATTGTTAGATTTGCACTCACAAATTAGCTTTACTGCCCAAGAAGTTTTAAAATTAGAAGATGACGACCTTGGTAGTTGTAGTTGGGGATTGGCCCTAGCTAGTATGGCCCACGAAACTCAATATACTCGATTATTTCGCAGTTAAAAATCAGACAATCTCAAATCTCAAATCCCTATGAGTGCTTTTCGTGTTGGAATTGCGGGCCCTGTTGGTTCGGGAAAAACAGCTTTACTTGATGCTTTGTGCAAATCCCTCCGTCAGCACTACAAGATGGCTGTGGTGACTAATGATATCTATACTCAGGAAGATGCACAGTTTTTGGTGCGGAGTCAAGCTTTGGATAGCGATCGAATTTTGGGCGTAGAAACCGGAGGCTGTCCCCACACGGCTATTCGGGAAGATGCTTCGATCAATTTAGTGGCTATTGAACAATTGGAATACAAATTCACTGACTTAGATTTAATCTTTGTCGAAAGTGGGGGGGATAACTTAGCGGCAACTTTTAGCCCAGAGTTAGTAGATTTGACAATTTACGTAATCGATGTGGCTGCGGGAGACAAAATCCCCCGCAAAGGAGGACCAGGAATTACTAAATCGGATTTGCTGGTAATTAATAAAACAGACCTCGCACCCTATGTGGGAGCAGATTTAGGAGTGATGGAACGGGATACTAAAAAAATGCGTGGGGAAAAACCTTTTGTCTTTACTAATTTAAAAACCCAGGAAGGATTAGAATCGGTAGTTAATTTTATCCGCTACCATATAGTCTAGAATTCTCTTGAAATTAGATATCTAATTAGTCGAAGGGAGCATTTTTAAAGGTAGTTAATTAATCTAATATCGTTGACAGTTGCATGGTCATGATTTAACCTTACTAGGACACAGAGAACACAGAGAGATTAGAGAGATTAGAGAGAAATGAATACAGGACGATGAAGAGAGGAATTGATATAACTCAGAAGTTGTTGGATTATCTACAGCGGGGAAAAGCGGGTTTACTAAATCATTAGTTTTAGACATGGATAATTTATACAACCCGCCCCTAGGATTTAATGTTAGTTCATGGGTTTGATTCCTGCCAAATCTAAAATTTGAGGAATTAAATCTTCCCGCTTGACAGCCATCATGTGAACTCCTTGACAAATTTGTCGCGCTAGCTTAACTTGTTCGGCGGCAATTTTTATGCCTTCCTGTAAGGGTTCTGGAGCTTTTGCCAAACGATCGATCGTCTCTTGTGGTATATGAACTCCCGGCACATTCTTTTTGATAAATTCAGCATTTTTAGCGGATTTAAACAGAAAAATTCCTGCTAAAACTGGTTTGTTAGAACCCGCAGCAATGTGGTGCATAAACTTATCTAAAATTTTAAAATCTGTTATTAATTGACTTTGAAAAAACTGGGCTCCTGCTTCTAATTTTTTCTCAAATCGACTTTGTAAACCTGACCAACTGGGGCATTGCGGATCGACAGCGGCACCGGCAAATAAATCAGTAACTCCATCTGTTAAAGGTTTGTCATTCCAGTCTTTGCCGCTGTTCATTTTTTGAATAGCTTGCAGCAGTCGCACTGCTTCAAAATCAAATACACTTTTGGCTTTTGGATGGTCTCCGGCTTTGACGGGATCGCCCGTTAGTGCTAATATATTGCGAATACCTAAAGCCTGTGCTCCCATCAAATCTGCTTGCAGGCCAATTTGATTGCGATCGCGACAAGCAACTTGACAAATCGGCTCAATGCCGTGCTGCAATAAAATTACGGATACTGCTAGGGGAGACATTCGTAGCACTGCACGACTGCCATCGGTGATATTAATTGCGTGAACGCGGTTTTTGAGCATTTCAGCCATTGCCAGGGTGTGAGTGATATCACCGCCTTTGGGGGGGGCAACTTCGGCGGTAATTATAAATTCTCCGGGGGTGGTGCAAGCAGTGCGAAAACGATTCATTATTTGTTGACAGTTGACGGTTGACAGTTGACAGTTGGCAGTTGGCAGTTGGCAGTTGGCAGTTGTTAGTTGGCAGTTGGCAGTTGTTAGTTGGCAGTTGGCAGTTGGCAGTTGGCATTCTCAACCAATAAACCAATAACTAATAACCAATAACAACTAACCAATAGCAACTAATTTGGTAAAGAATAACCAAAAGCTTTTTTAACCTTAGTTAGAGTTTGGTTGGCAATAGCTTCTGCTTGTTCCTTTCCACGACGCAGCACCGACTCCAAATATCCCCGATCGCCCATAATTTCTGTATATTTATCCTGAATCGGTTTCAGGGCATTGATTGTAGTCTCTGTCAACAGGGGTTTAAAGTCACCCCAACCCATATTTTCACACTCCGCTGCAACTTCTTCCTTGGATTTGCCGGAAAGCAGCAGGTACAGGGTGAGTAGGTTTCTGGCTTCGGGGCGATCGGGGTCATCAAAGGTCAAACCTCGCACCGCATCTGTTTTGCACCGCTTAATTTTTTTGGTAATTGTTTCTGGCGAATCCAATAAATTAATTCTACTCAGTTCGGAAGGGTCTGATTTCGACATTTTACGAGTGCCGTCTGTCAAGCTCATCACCCTCGCGCCGTCAGTCCGAATTAATGGTTTGGGAAGTTTCAATACAGGTTTTTCCGGTGTGCCAAATTGGTGATTTAATCTAATAACTAGATCGCGGGTTAGTTCCAAATGTTGTTTTTGGTCTTCTCCTACTGGCACTTGATCTGCATCGTAAAGCAAGATATCTGCGGCCATTAATACGGGATAATTAAGCAAGCCTGCGTTAACATTTTCTCCTTGTTTAACTGCTTTTTCTTTAAACTGAATCATATCTTCTAGCCAGTTAATCGGCGTAATGCAGTTAAGCAGCCACGCTAGTTCTGTATGAGCAGGAACGTGGGATTGTATGAAAATAGTAGAATATTCCAAATCGATGCCGCAAGCTAAATAAAGGGCGGCGATGGTGTAGCTGTCATTAGCTAGAGTTGCGGGATTGTGCGGTGCGGTAATGGCGTGCAAATCGACTACGCAAAAGTAATTTTCGTACTGACTTTGGATTTCTACCCAGTTGCGAATGGCACCGAGATAATTGCCGAGGTGTAAATTGCCTGTTGGCTGAACTCCTGAAAGAACGCGCTGTTTGCCCATGAGGAAAGAGGAGAATTTAAGTCACATTCCTATATTGACACGTTATCTCGATCTAAGTCAAATATAACTCGGCGGTTGAAACCGCGTCTACACAAACGAAGTCCGCCTGCGCGGACTCAAGAATCAACGGGTATTTAAGGCGGATTATTTTTATAAATAGGTTTAAATCCCAGTCTGAAAAACATCCCTGTCAACTGTCAATTGTTTTTTGGTTTAGTGAGGCACCAAGTGATGCTGGCTGCGAAAAGGGCGATCGCAAAACTCAAGGCAAACGAAAATAGAAAGGGATGCAACTGCATTAAAACAGGAATTTTATAGTTTTGGACTGTCTGGAATACTTCGTCTGTGCCGCTGGATGCTGCAATTCCTCCGGCTGCTAAACCGACACCGATCGCCTGTACTGTGCTTTCTAGGCGATCGTCCCGATTTTTCTCTCCTAGTTCGCTCTTGCGGAGTGCGAGTTGGTTGGTGCGATCGCTCCTGGCTTGTTCTATTTCTACTATGCCGCGAATTGAGGCGATCGCCTGTTCGATTAAGTTTGTGCCGTGTCGGAAATATCCTAAGTCTCCGGCAATTTGCGATCGCATATAAGGAGCCGTTTTTCTACTGAAGTGATTTAATATAGATGGTTCTTCCTTATCGCTTTCTACTTTAGCATAAATTTGAGTAAATTTCTCATCATAATTGTTAAGATTTATCGCAATTGTATTGTCATAATCTTCTAATTTTGTCAGCCCTTCAGTGTAAGTCAGTGCTGTTTTCAGTAGCTTTTTCAATTCCTCCTTAAATTCCTGTAAATTTTCTGTAGTTAAATCGCTGCCTAGTTCATCTATTCGCTGCTGCAAGCAATTAACATTATCCTCCACTTGTCTGTAAAAATCAAACATTATGCGGTGAATTTGCCTGCTGTTGTGAAAGGCTTTAATGATTTTATTCCGGTAGTAAAACAAGTCTACTATTTCCTGCTGGTAGGTAGTAAGCTTATCTTCGGATGCTTCGCTGTCGGGGAACCAGACAAGCAAGTGCCGATAATTAGAATTTTGCTTGATTAAACCGTATTCAAAAATCGGACTTCCAAATAAAACGTCGGCGCGATTGAAAGCAGGGCGATATTTTTCGGGAAGTAAAGCATTACAGCATTTGTCAGCTAGAGATTGCAGGTTTTCGTGACTTGGTGATTCTGATTGCGGGGGTAATTTAGCGGTAATTAGAATTGTTTCACCTATAAAGTCTTCCCCGGTAACAATTCCCAATAAATTTTCGGGGTTAAATGTACTCAACCATTGCGGGGAAACTTCCTCTGCACAAGTATCGGGGAAACCGACATTCAACCACAGCGCATAACTGTCTCCAATTTTGATGGGTTTAGCAAACCCGCTGGCTTCTAATTCGCTGTGATTGTAGCTGACTTTTGTTTCAAAACCTAAGCTAATATCTGGCAACAAATCAACCCGAAGATTAAATGATTGTTCTGAAAAGTCCAGACTGGTTTTGAGTTTTTTGGTGGTAAATCTTTCTAAAAAATCGTCGCCCCAATTCCAGAGGGGATTATCTCTACCGCTGATATCGCCGATTAGGTGGAAGGCAAAAACGTAGATATTAGGTTTTAAAATTTTTTCAATTTCACTCATTAATTTTTAGGAGTATCAGATATCCGCTTCTCTAAAGATTGTATCAGCAGTGGAAATCGGCGGGGAAATTGATTTTCTGAAATATTTTCGTCTTTTTGCGGTTGGCTGGCTTTAGGGATAGCTTTGCCCCTGGTGGCGGCGGCTTTCACTGCTTCTGTGATTTCGCGATAGTTGCAACACCAATCACTCAGAATATCGGAGATTGCTTGATTTGATTGATTGTCCGCAGCCACGATTATTTCTTCAAGGGTCTTTAAGGCTGCTGTGGCTGGTTCGGAAAACAAATTGGGACTGGTTTTCAAGACTTCTAGAAAGGAGTTAATCATTATTTCTGGGTTCATGGTTTGATTTACCTCTTGTAGTTTAGGATTGTGTCATTTTACCATATTCACCAAGGACACGGCACTGCCGTTTCGCTACAAATATCAATGGTAGGGAAACGGCATTGCCCATTAGTGTCAACTTAAGCCTGAAAGCCCTGATAAATCTGGTTTTTACCTCAGTCTAGATCCCCCTAAATCCCCCTTAAGAAGGGGGACTTTGATCGGACTCCTGTCCCCCCCTTCTTAAGGGGGGTTAGGGGGGATCTGGCCTTAATCGTCAAACAGTAGTTTCTGAAAGGGTTTGGCGTTAAGTTGACACCTATGGGCATTGCCTTATCTGATTGCGGTGTCACTACAAAACTATTGACCAACCGCACAAAAAGCAGCCCAGAAATGGGGAGATTGGTAAGGTGTGTTTTCTGGTTCTTCACCCCATGCAATATAATCTTGCATTCCGTCTTTCCTTTCATCTGAAATTAATTTACAACCTGCAACCCAATCTACCAAATCTTGCACCGTTGCATCCCGCAGCCACAACTGAGACTCCCGCAAAGCAATCGCCACCGGCGGGCGAGTTTCAGACAGGAAAAGCTCATAAAATCTTATCATCAAAATTGCGGTAGATACGTCATTGACTGCCCACAAAGTGCTGAGTACACTCGTCGCCCCGGCATAGAAAAAACCGCTAGTCAATCCGATATACTCATCTGTGGTATTCCTGGCATCGGTTAACCCAGTTTCACAGGCAGAAAGGGCTACTAAACGGCACTTACTTAACTGCAAATCAAAGATTTCTGTCAGTGTCAAACATTCTGCAATGTCGTAGGTTTCGCCTCGGCGGGAACGGATATAACGCTTTTCCTCGGAGGGAACCCCAGGCTGGGCGGGCACGCACCATCCACCGCCCCTACCAAGGGGGGGAGTTTCATTCTCAGACAAATCATCGTTTTGTAGGGGTAGTGGACGGTGCGGGTCTACCCTCTTCATCAAGGATTTTGCAGGTGTTTCAGGGATTAGGGCGGGCACGGGGGCACCGCCCCTACCAAGGGGGGGAGTTTCTTCTCCTGTCTCCCCCCTTACCAAGGGGGGAGTTTCTTCTCCTGTCTCCCCCCTTACCAAGGGGGGAGTTTCTTCTCCTGTCTCCCCCCTTACCAAGGGGGGATTAAGGGGGGTTACTTTTGCGCCGGCTAGGATTAATGCGGATTTTTCGGGATTATCAAAGTCGAAGAAGCCGTGACAGGAAAAGTGGGCGATATCGGCATTTTGCAAGCTGGCAATTTGTTGTTGCAATCCTGCTTTGCTGGCGTTTTGCCGACTCAATATTTCCGCAGGATTGAAGGATTTGGCAATGGCTTCGACTTCGATGTCGGTGAAGTCTAAGTCTTCTGTCGGGTTTTGGATGGCAAAAAATTTGCTGGGTGATGTGTCTTCGGCTGTCAAGTTTTCCCGCTGAGATAATTGCAAAAGTTGGCAACTGGGTGTGTATCTCACGCCACCGGGGAAAAGTTCGAGAAGACATCCAGTTTCTACGGTTTTGTCGGCTTTTTGTCGGCTGCTGGTGAGGGCGTGTAGGGGGAATAGGTGCAGGTATCGGAAGGGAACTAAGATTAATTTTTGGCAGTTTTCGGGGAGGCGAGAAATTATTTCGTCGATGTGCAGAATCTGGGCTAATCTTTCCAGGCGGCTGTCTAGTTGGTTTTTCCAGTTGTCGTATTTTTCCTCGTCTTTGATGTCATCGAGATATTCCTGTTGTAACTCTTGTAATGCTTGCAAGTCTTGATAGGAAGATTGCCAGATATCCGGTTGAGGAGAGTCGCGGGTGACAATGAAAACTTTAAAGCCGTTGTAGGTAATGTACCATTCTAAAATTGCTTCGTTTTCAGCTAACAGGCTGCGAATTTCTGCAAAACTAATCCGCTGTACTTGGCTGGGGAGGCTGCGGGCTTTGTGAAACAATTCTACGAGGTTTCGGGTTTTGCTGCGTTCGACGTATTCTAGGGCGGCAGTGGAGTTTTCCATTGCTAGGCAAACTTCTACCATTGACTGATAAAGTATATTCCATTCTTCAGCTAATTTCTGTCTGTCTGCTTCGCCGCCGATAATGATTTCACTCCGCATTAATTCGACTGTCTCGATGGCAGAGTTAAAGGTATTGTAAGCTTCTGGGAGTTGGGAATTTTTCTGGTAGGCAACTCCGAGACGATATAAGGTGTTAGCATTCTCTATAGGAAATGCGTCGCGGGTGTAAACTTCCAAGGATGCCTCACAAGCTGCGATCGCCAATTCCAGATTCTCGGCTTTTTCCCCTCTGATTCTGTAGAGGTACGCACTCGCCAAATTATTTTGACTCCCTGCCCATTCAAAGGGAAATGCGTCGCGGGTGTAAACTTCCAAGGATGCCTCAAAAGCTGCGATCGCCAATTCCAGATTCTCGGCTTTTTCCCCTCTGATTCTGTAGAGGTAAGCCATCCCCAAATTATTTTGACTCCCTGCCCATTCAAAGGGAAATGCGTCGCGAGTCCAAACTTCCAAAGATGCCTCATAAGCTGCGATCGCCAATTCCAGATTCTCGGCTTTTTCCCCTCTGATTCTGTTTT
>NZ_JAHRFC010000086.1:0-18565 GCF_020883015.1 Microcoleus sp. CAWBG640 | reverse complement strand
ACACGATCGCAGGTGGTTATGCACGGGTTTTGCTCTATTTTACCTGTTTATCTTGCACTAAACTCTCGATCGCGCGATCGAAACCCAGGCCACGTCAAGTGCGATCGATATATTCAGCAAGCCCTAGCTAGCGGTAACACCAACCGAGCTACAACCAAATTACGATCTAAAATTTCCATAGACAGATTTCCCCCCATCAACCGCACCGCCCGCTGACAACTCAATAAAACTTGAAACATCGGCTGATTAAAATTAGCATCACCTAAAATATTCGGTGCAGACATACCATTGAAGATAGCAATTAACTGTGGATCGAACCCACCGCGATCGGTAACAGACAACTCCAGCAAATCCGCCGCGACAATCTGATAGCGAACCTCAATTTTTCCCCCAACGGACGATCGCCGACAAGCAGCCGCCAGCAATTCCCACAGCACCAAATCCAGCTTGATACTGTCCCCCCGAACGCCCAAAGTCTTACCCGGTGGTAGCGAAACCAAAGTCTCCCGGTTGACTTCCAACAAAATTTCTAACTGTTTAATCAGAGGAGCAGCCCGATCGAGCGATCGCTTCAACCAAGCACCCACAGGCACCGCATCCAATCCAAATTGCGGCCGCCACTGTTCCTGTTTCAAAACCAAATGAATCGACCCCAAAGCATTACCAATCTGACGCAAAACCTGCTGGTAGCGCAAACTTTTGAGAGCATCCTTTTGTTCTTTCCCAGACTGCAAAATCGACTGACTCAACTCCCCCAACTCCTTCACCCCCGTTCCCACAATCCGGTAAAACTCCTCAAAACGCCGCTGCTTATACCAATTGAGCAACTCCAGATCCGATCGCTGCAACGAGCACACAGACTGCACCGCCAAATACCGACGCCACCAAGCCAAATGAGAAGCCATCTGGTCGAGTAAATTCACCGATAACTCCGACCACCGACGCCCCCCAGCATCCGCCACCAATAAGATACCCATCGGCTCGTGTTCCGGCGCAGTCCGCAGCGCCACCGCCATCATCTCCCCAATACCCGGACTGCGTAGCCACCGCTTAGTGGCCAGCGGCAATTCACTCATACTGTGTTGCACCACCCCCCCAGCAGCCACAACTTGTTGAATCAAAAAATCAGTTTTGACGGGAATCGCTGCTTCGGGATTGAGGGCAAATACCGGATTCGCCGCCACCGTCACAATCAAAGCTTCCTCTTGGTGAGAATTCCAAGTAATTACCGCCACTAAAGGACACGAAACCGTCTGAGCAACGTATTGAGCAAAGTTGTACTCTAGTTTTTGTCGTGGCAAATCTCGAAAAATCCCCGGTGATGACATCGATATCTGTTCGGGAGATGGTTCCAGGGGAGTTTCTAAAGCAGCTAAGCCTGATTTGAGTCCTCGGTAGAATTGTTGGTACTTATCCAGTTCCGAACTCTGCTGCCACTGGTGCAGAATCAGCCCTAGCTGTTGACTGACAACTTGAACTAATTCTCGCTCCGATCGACTCCAATTCCGAGTAGCACTGTGCCCGACAACCAACAAACCCTCTATCGAATGGGAATTTGGGATGGGAGATTGGAGATTCGAGTGTTCTGCTTGTACCCTCGAACTTCTGTCCTCCGACTTCTTACCCCGCGTGCTCAGCGCCAACAGCGAGCGTACACCCGCTTCTGTCAGCACTTCCCGCCAAGCCCCCAATCGCCCGTCTTCCTCCCAATTTTCAATGGCCACTGTTTCGACACCGTTCTCCAGCAGCCGCAAATCCACCAAGTCAAGAGCCTTAAGCGGTGATGGCACTGCTCTGCGGTGACGGGGCAGATTTTGGCACACAATTTCATACCGATCCAGTTCTTCCTCGTACAGCAGCAGCAGAAAGTATTCGCAGTTGAGCCGCCCACAAAGTTGAGCCGCCGTATTTTTCAGAGTCGTTTCCCAGTCAGCATCGCTGTAGATGGCGCGAGCTATGCCCGCTGTTAAATCTCGATCGATCTCCGTTTGCTGAATCCGCCCTTCCATCTCCGACAACGGCACCGTCAGAGCCACCAACTGCCCCACTCCCCGCAGGTAATTTTTTTCATGTTCTTGCCAAATCCGCGGTTCGCTCGCTTCCACAGCCAGAAATCCCAGCAATTCCCCCTCTAACACAATTGGTGCCGCCAGGAGCGATCGCGCCCGAATTTGCTGCATCAACCGCCCGGTAAGTTCGCTTTTGAGAGAACTATGGGATTCTCCGATCCACACGATTTGTTCCTTTGCCAAGGCCTGATAAAACCCTCCCAAGTCTTGGACAGTGATACCAGAAGCCGGTCGTTTGAGCCCGCCCAAACCCGGAGCCACTTGGCGATTGCTGACTCTCCGCCAAAAATAGCGCCGCTCTCGCTCGAACCAATAAACATTAGTCCTTGTCGGCTCGATAAATTCATGGCTGTGTTCGACTACTGTTTGCAAATATTGGTCTAGCGATCGCAATTCCCGCAATTGCGAAATCAGTCCGATCAGTGACTCATCCGGCCGCTTGGTCAAAGTGCGCTGCCAGTCTTTTTCTATTTGATAAAGAGCTGTTGCTAACGCTCCAAATACAATCGTCAGTTGCGTTTTTTCCGCCGACGAAAGCGAGCTTCCCCACTCATCGGTCCCCAGCAAAATTACCCCATAACATCGGTCTTTATAACGCAGCGGAAACAAAATTGCCCCTTGAATATTGAAATTTTGAGCCCATGAACGCCATTCTCCCGCTCTGTTTTCCTCCCGTAAATCCGGCACTACCACAGGCCGAAGCTGAATTACAACTTGTTCTAGCAAATCTCCCGGATTCAAAATAAATCGCTGTTTCAGAAAAGACAAGTCACCGTTAGGCGTCATTCCACCTTTGCCAAACAGTCTATGCCCAGCGCGATCGTACAATCCAATCCAAATTAATCGCCAGTCGAATTCTCCTTGCAAGTATGAGAGAGTTGTGCCAAGCAGCACCTCCACATTCTCATCTTCTCGCAAAGTCTGGAGAACTCGCTCCAAATGTACAATTTGTTGGTCTGAATCCTTCGGTCTTTGCTGGTGGTTCATTTCCAAGCGCCCCTAAAACTTTGTCAAAATCAAAATTAAGAATTAAAATAAAATTCGCAAGACCATCCACTATAATCTAAATTGTCAAAATTATTTTTTCTTATTTAATTATCTAGGATAAGTCATTGGATATTTATCAATTTGGCCTGCGACCACTTTTGTTTTCCCTATTTAAAGCCGATGCCGAATGGCTACACAACCGCACCCTGCAAATTCTCGAATTAGCCGATCGCACCCAGTCCAACCCCGCAACCAGCCGAATTTTAGAGCAATTCCAGCAATCTTTTGGACTGCAAGATTCGCGACTCACACAATCTCTCTGGGGACTCAACTTCAAAAACCCTGTCGGCTTAGCCGCCGGATTTGATAAAAACGGCGTCGCTGCTGACATCTGGACAAAATTTGGCTTTGGTTTTGCCGAACTAGGCACCGTCACTTGGCATCCACAGCCCGGAAACCCCCAGCCTCGCTTGTTTCGCTTGACAGACGACAGTGCAGCCCTCAATCGCATGGGATTTAACAACCAAGGAGCGATCGCAATGGCGGCCCGCTTTCAGGCTGCACACAACAGCGGGAAATTAGACGGCTCATACCCCAGCCCTGACTCCCCATTCCCCTTGGGGATTAATCTCGGTAAATCTAAGGTAACACCCTTAGAGCAAGCATCAACCGACTATTTGGAGAGTTTTCAACTTCTTCAGGATTGGGGTGACTATTTTGTGGTGAATGTTTCTTCCCCCAATACTCCAGGATTGCGATCGCTCCAAGATGCCGCTCAGCTCAGCACAATCTTGGACATTTTGCAACAAACAAATCAGGGGACTAAACCAATTTTAGTCAAGATTGCCCCGGATTTGGAGTGGGAGGCGATCGCATCCATCCTCGACTTAGCAAAAACCTACCAACTAGCAGGAATTATCGCCACAAACACCACCATCCGCCGCGACGGATTGAAAACACAAACATTGCGAGAAACCGGCAAACCAATCACCGAAGAATCCGGTGGCATTAGCGGCCTTCCCGTGCAGCAACGTTCAACAGAAGTAATCCGATTTATCTGGCAGCAAACAGCAGGAAAATTGCCCATAATTGGCGTTGGTGGCATTTTCACCGCCGACGATGCTTGGGAAAAAATTGCCGCCGGTGCAACTCTAATTCAAGTCTACACCGGTTGGGTTTATGAAGGCCCTTGGATGGTGCGCCGCATTCTCCAAGGATTGCTCAACAAATTAGAAGAAAACGGATTTAATTCAATTTCTGAAGCCGTTGGTTCTGGAAATATCGAATAATTTTTTTTTGACTGAGATTAAAAAAAATCGCCTTTTTTTTCAGGGTTAAACGCTTGACTTTCGCCAGCCAATCAAGTACAATCTAATAATGGGAGTGGTGAAAAAAATAATTATTTTTTTCACCACTCCCATTATCTAAAATATACCACAAAAAATCCACCCCTGTCAATAGATAATCCTTCTTATTTAGGGCCGAGCAACGATCGACAATGATGCTGTAGGTTGGGTAGAACGATAGTGAAACCCAACACTTTATTTTAAATGAAAATAGTCTGTAGGGTGCGTCAGCTCGATTGCTTATGAGGCAAGGGAAACGCTGAGGGCTGACGCACCCTACAATATTATACGCAACAAAGCAACAAATCCAGCTTGTTCAAAATGTTTATCATAGGCGAGTGCTTCTAATATATTTTGTTGTTGCATAATTTGAAATGATGTGCAATCTGTATGACTCCATGCTTGATCTAGTCGGCTATTATATAGCTCAAGTGCGTTTTTAAAGAGTTCATTTGTTTGACTGACTACTTCAATTTCAGGATTATCAAAGGAGTGATTGATAAAATTAACGGCTTTTTGTCTATAAAAAGCCCCCCTTCCTGAAAAGGCATTTAGTAATTCAGTAAATACCATTTCACTGGTAACAATGGGTACATTTTTTAGAGAAATTGTGAGATTTCGAGCTTTTTGATGTAGAGCATCATCGGGATTGAGTAAAGCAATCCAATAACCTGTATCAGCAAAAACTTTTCTCATTATTCTTCCTTGGGTGAGCCATACAAGTAGCTATCTAGATTTTTTGATAAGTCTATGGGTAGCTGTGCATTCTCTTCCGCTGGTGTTTCAGAATTAATTAGATCTATGAAATTCAAGAAAGATGGAAGATCGGAATTTTCTGAATTAGGGTTTTGAAAATCATTTTGAGTTTTTCTGGATTTAATGAATAGCAAGAAATTCAAAAGTTCTTTCACTAAAGAATCGGGTGTTTGGGCAATCTCACGAATCAATAGTTCTCTTTCAGACATTGTTTTATCCTCCTTCGGAGGTTGCTTGGTTTCTATTTCATAGTTTATCTCAGATGGAAAGTTTTTACAAGCACAGGGGAAAGAGGGGCAATCTCTTGCCCATAAAAATAGCTTTCCGGTTAGGTAATTTTCAAGCTAGCATCCGGGCGTGAGCAATTTCTCTATCACCTATGAGACGGACTTGTGAACTAAAGAGTGAGATAATAGCTACTGTTTTCCCCGTCAAGGTAACAAATTCTACTTCATATCCTACGCCACCTTGATGTACTAAAACAACAGTGCCAATATCGCCTTGGCTTAAGTTTTGTTCTGGGATATCAATTGTTAAAACAACGCTATCAAGTTCTTGAATCATAAAAAACCTTCGGTAAGTGGGAAACTCAGCGACTTCAGTCCTGACAGGAAAACGGCTCGGCGATTTCAATCGCCTTGAATCTTTAAGTTCAGAATGAGTAGCTATACCCATCTTTATGATGAATAGTTTTGCAGTATTTATAGCTAATACCTTGCACCAATTCTGATGCCGAAATATTGAACGAACCAGTCGTTCTAACTGCAACTCGACCAACATATTCACCTATCTTTTTACCACTGGTAACGACTGCTTTTACGATGTCGCCCGTTTGAAAACCTTTGACAAACTTGTTTCTCGGAACGTACCGAGATGGAAAGCCAAATTTGTCGGTACGGCACATTTGACGAGTTCCGTGTCCAGTCGCTTTGATTAGCAATGGTTTACTCGTTACTACAGACAATGATTCAACTTGACCGACACAAGCAGCATCAAGCCAATGAGTTTTAGGTAATTGCAGTCGAGTACGATTAAACTTTGTCAGTCCCCCTGAACCAGTTAATACGGGCAATCCAGTTTCTTTCAGTCGAGAAAACAACGCCCATCGAGTCGAATTTACGGCAGCAGCATCCTTAAGCGGACGTTTTGCTTGTGCAAGAATGCGTTTTAAAACGTCAGGTTTCTTGACTAAAAATTGCTCAACATCTTGAGTGCCTTTCTTCTGGTTGCACTTCTCGCAAGCAAGGCAGAGATTAGAAATTCGATTGCTTCCACCTTTAGCTTTTGGATAAATATGTTCAACTTGCAAAGGTACATTCTCAATTTCGCAATAAGCACATTTTCTGTTCCACTTGTTCAATAAATATTCGCGGATTTCGTACCCACATAAAATACCTTGCTGGTACTCAATGCCAGAAATCTCAGGATTTTCTAGTTGTTGTAGGTCAAATCTGACGAGTTCTTTAACAATCAAATTGATAGGTGCAAGTCTGCGTAATTTGTTAACCCAAGTTAAAGTGGTTTCTACCCGGTGTTGCAAGGATGGTGCCAACCAACCTTTTTGGCGGGTACGGTTCAAAAACCTTGCTTGGCGGTAGCGAGTATGATGGTTTCGTCGTCCTCGACGCAGTGCGCGACGGGAATCAAGACTTGCTTTTATGGCTTGCCCTCGATGAGTTAGTTCAGCCCCAAAAATTACTTTCTCGCCTTCTAATAAAGCGATGCCAGTAGTTTTAGAGCCTGGGTCTAACTTAAGACCGATTGATTTGATATTTGCTGTTACCATCTTTTTGAGAATAATTGTGAACGGGAACCTTCTGAAAACAGCCGCTTTATTGGCAGTTAACAACTTGCGAGCCATTGACGGCTTACAAGGTGTTAGTGGTCTTTTGTTTGTATCAAGCACGAAAATAAAATTGGACATTGTTGTGTCCTCCACTTGCGTGTAATGTTAGCTTCGCCAATGTTATAAGAGCTTTTTAAACCTGCAACACTGCCGAGCGTGACTTTAAGGCTGTTTAATTGCAGATGACAGGGCAAGGGACTAGCTTCGCATCCACAGGGTGTCGTGACTCAAATAACGTAGATTTCGAGAATCTTAGGCTGGTCAGCATAGCTTGCTCGATTTCTCTTGCAAGCTCAGTCTCTTTAGAGCTGAGTTACTGACTTTCTTTTTTAATCTGGTGGATAGGCACTTACTAGCCTGGGAGTGTCGCCTCCGGTTTCAATAAACCAAACAGAACGCACAAAGGGTTTTCTGCCATCTGCTGCTAGCATTTCTCCTTCAATAACGTACCGAGTACCAAAAGGAGACTCTTCAATTTTAGCTAATTCATGGTCAGCGGCATGACGCACCAAGGCAGTTGCCATGATTTCCCAAGCATCAACTGAAAAGCCAAACCGTAAAAAAAATTTTGCTTTGCTTTTTCCGTCGCGGTGGGTGAGTGAGAGCAGATATTCGGTAATTTTCTTTTGAGGAACGACTGCTCTTTCATAATTGGGCAGTTTCAAGCACTTTCTCCAAAGCTTACTCTTGTATATTAACCAGAGTTGAGGCGAAAGGATTTAATTCAATTTCTGAAGCCATTGGTTCTGGAAATGTTGAATAAATTTAAAAAATCCACTTCAATCAAATGGGCTTTTTCAGAAGGGTTGTCACTTTGGGAATCAACAATACTTCTTCTTGCTCTGGAGATAGTTCATGTTCATAAGCAGTTTGAATGAGAAAAGTTTGAGGAAACATTATTGTTTATTCATAAACTTCAATAGTACCAAGACCATGACATCGATAACAACTTATTGTACGACCACCATGACAATAACTACAAGGCATCCATAATGTATCTCCATGAGGTACATCATGGTGGTCTCTATGATATTCCCCTAAATGACTGCCACTGTAATATCCTCCCTGTCCATTACAGTGTGAACAAGGAATATTACAACTGCCTCCACAAAGATTGCAAGTATGTCTTTTTAGTTGCATAATTTTACCTCTACATTTAACAGTTTTTAAGTCTTGATGTAACTGAAGATTTGTTTATTATTTGCAGATTTTGACCTTATCTTTATTCATCAGTACCAAAAGCAGCTAGTTGTTCAGGAGTAAACTCAGTTGAAATACCTATTTGACGATATTTACCAAGAAAATCACCACAGACGGGACAAGCAGGATTTTTCTCATTGTCTATACCATACCAAGCCAGTATTCTAAGTCCATCATCTCCACTATCAAGAGGTTGTAAGTCAGCGTATTGAGTACCTAATTCACGCCGATTTAACCACTGAAACCAAGAACTAGATAAGTCTTCATAAAGAGTTGCTAGAGTTGTTTCTGTACCACGAAGTAATTCAAGAATACCGAGTTTAGCAGACATTAGAGCAATGGAAGCAATATCAGTCGCTAAACCAGGTTCTACTGCTACTGGTCGATCTGCATAAGCGATCGCATCAGCTTGTTCTTGACTAGAAATTTCATAGTTTTCAGCAACATCGGGTAATATATCAATAAAACACTGATAGCACATGGTTTGATGTGGAATCACTCTAAGAACTGTTCCCCCATAAGCCCGTTCAAAAGTTCCTCCATAAATACAAACACGATTTTCTAAGACGCAAGCTCGATTAACCAGTACACGACTATCTCGGTTATCAGTGCTACAAAAAACCAAATCAGCACGTTTAACTAATTCTTTTAAGGTTGGCAACCATTCTTCAGTGCATTTTTGTTCGTAAGTTTCTATTTTAGCAAAAGGATTTTTGTCTAAAATTCTGTCGCGAATAGCTTTAGTTTTAAATCTTCCCAAATCAGATAATCCACAAGTATGACGAATAACGTTAACTACTTCAATTCTGTCATGATCTACTAAGATAAAATTACCAACACCCGCTTTGACTAACTCCATCACTTCAAAACTACCACCTGACCCTAATCCGATAAAAAGAACAGTCTTATTATTTAAGACATCGGTTTCATATAGACCACGAATACGAGAGAAAATTTCTTCTTCTATAGAGACAAGTTGTACTGGATAAGATTCAATCCTATTTGATGCTTTTACCCATCCTTTTATTTCTAAATTATCTAATGAATTTTTTATTTGGTTTTCAGTAGTTAATAATTTGGCAATGACTACAACATCTGTATCAAGTAGTAATTGCTCTACATCAACTAATTCTGATTCAAGGGTAAACTTCAATAAGCCATTAACCAATTTACCTTTTTTGTTATTTTCATGAACTAACCGAGTAGAAATAAAAGCATCTCCATCATCTATAACTATAAATTCTAAAGGTAGTTGGATTTTATTTTCAAAATAATGCCATTCTAAATTTTGAAATACTGTTTCATGAGGAATAATAATCATTGTTCTGCTCCTTATCAATTGATAAAATAGAGTCCCTAAATAAGGTTGATTTTTATTATTTAGGGTGAATATGTAAGTTACTTAAAATTATTGATTCAAAGTTACTAAGTTTTAAAAGCGTCTTGCTTCTTCTGGAATGAACTCGGTAACTTCATCTACAGATTTTCTTGAATCATCTAAAGGTACTGGAATCATTCGCTTTGTTTTTTTATCATAAACTAACTTCTTTTTAGTGGTACGGTTTTGAGCTACTGCTTCCATCCATTCTTGAATTTCATTCTCGTTACTCATGTTTTTTCTCCTAATAAATATGTGAAATGAGTTGAAATCTAAATTTAGATGACTCTTCTCTTTATGAATAAGTTAAAGAGAAAGAATCTATGACTTTTCCTGTACGACGATGGGCTTCAAAACCTTCTAACCAAAGCATTCCATTCATTAGAACAGTTACAATAGTTTTAGAAGCACTCCAGTATTCACTTTTACAGTGACAAATTTTGACATAGTTGTTCCAATCAGATTCCCAAACGTGCATAGCATGGGATGTTCCGTAACTTTGAATTGTTTTACCTCCATAACCAGAGAGTATATGAGGCGAAAGGATATATAATTTAGGCATTTCATAGGGATAGTTTGAGGGAAATTTTAAACAAATTTTATAAGCATTACCTCCTGATGAAACATAATCACCTACAACTTTTGTTTCTCCTCTTTGAATACGATCTTCCCACACAAAACAGGGTAATTCTTGTTTAAGAATATTTTCTTCCAATAGTAAACGAACTCTTTGTTCTGATGTCCACATTGATTAAGTCTCCTTTTTTTGATAAAAATAGTGTTAACGGTTGTCCTTTTCATTTGGGTGACTCATTAATTCTTTTTGAACAGTAAGTGCTTCTTTAATAATGCCTCCCAATACTGTAGAAAGCGACGAATTATCATCACTTAAAATCCCTTTTTCTAAGAGATATTGAGTAATATTTTGATTTGTGTTATTGTCATCATCTATGAGGTTAATTTGAAGAATCTTGATGTTTGTTTCCACCTTCTCTAAAGCTATTGCTAATCTTACTTCTAAGGGAATAATCATCATAAACTTATTACTTTTCGATTGAACATCAATATCTTTTTGATATTGTGTCTGTAGAGAATCAATAGCCCGTTTTATTTGCTGAGGAAAATCAACATCTTCTTCTGAACAATGTGAATTATTTGGTACTGAATCACCTTGATGTTTTCTTTGAGTATTAGAAGATTCTGAAGATTGATCACCCCAACCAAACCAATTATTAGATTTTATTTCACGTTTTGGAGAAACTGTTTTCCAATTAATTTTCTGAGAAACTTTAGAAAAACTCTTTTTTTGCTCCCTCAAAAATGCACGAAATGGACTTTCACCTTCGAGAATTTTAAATTTAGCTTCAACATAGCTTTGTTCCTGAGCATTCCAATAAAAATAAGCTCTAGGAACAGTTGTAAAATTTTGGCGGTTAGGGCTATCATGAGTCACAATAATTTCTAAAGCAGTTTGCCGATCATGTCTAATAGCATATTTTTGAATTACCTGACTATCTAAACCACTAGGTTGTTTTATTCCCAATGTATGATGAGAATGCCAACCACCAATAAATTGAAGTGCAAAAGTCTTCATCAATTCTCCTTGCCAATAGTTTAAGAAATCAACATCTTGTTCAAAATCTCCTCCACTTCCCCTTGCTTTAGGTCCAGGTCCTGATGCCAATCCGATAATAAACATTCCACCATGAGTTAATGTACCAAATACTGAGCCTCCTGTTTCTTTATCTATAAATTCTTGTGCCTGTGCAATCATTAAGTTATATTCGGATTCATAGATATAAACTTCATAATTAGCATGAGATGATTGTCCGTGCATAATTGATTCTCCTTTTGATTTTTGGTTGTTGATTAATTTGATTACATCGGCTAATTTCTAGCATTTAAAACAGCATCAACTAAATCTGCTAGAGTATAGTTTTTTTGCCATGAATTAGGGGAAAATTCAATGGGTTCTAATCCAGATGAATTTTTGATTGCTATCTTAGGATTTTGATGAGGATATTGTTCAGGAATCCAAAAAACCAAACTTAGATTTGTGTCAACAGATAAAACTAAGCCATAGCCATTTGCAACAGGTTCAAAAACTACTTCAAATCCTTTTTTACTTAATGCTTCGGCTTCTAATTCTAACCTTGCTAAAAAAGCAGGATTAATCCCCTGTAATTTAAGTTGCTCCTGTTGAAATCCTTCTAATTTTTCGGTGAAATTGAAAATCTGTGATGCTTTCTGTTTATCTCCAATTAATTGATAAGTTTTTTCAAGCTTTAATAAGAAATTGAGATCATCATTAGATAAATTTTCCATAATTTCTGGATTTAAACTATTAGGGAAAATTTCTGGGTGTAAATTTTTCTGATAACACCAGCTTTTTAATGCTGATTTAACATCATTTAAAGCTTCTTGTTTAAAGTTGATTTCAGCAAACATCACTGCTGAATCAAGCAATAAAAAAGGCTCAATATCTGGTTCATTTTCGCCAAGAAGCTGATAATAAGAACGAAAATGTTGGGCTAATAGTTTTAATCTTTCTCGATCTTGAATATTGTATTTCTGTAACCGAGGACGTTTATGCTCTGGATTTTGAACTAAATGATAAACATCACCTAAAATACCCACAGAAACAACCGCTTCTTGAGCAACTAAATCTTGTAATTCAAGGAGTTCATTCTTATTGTTTTCTGGTGGTAATAATGGAACATCAAAACACCCAATATAATCTTTTATATATAACCCTTGAGTCCCCGGTAAAATGTTCCAATGAGTTATTTGCAGATGCACTCTTTTCCTTTGTTGAATAACACCCCATACGATAATAATAGGAAGCTCATTTAAGTCGGAATAAATAATATCTAAATCTTTATCTCTACGTCTTAAAGGACGCTTAAAATAGCCATCTTTGGGAATAAGTCCTTCTAACCATCTTGCTTCTTGAAAGCCTGTATAATTAGCTGTTTGATAGTTAATAAACCCACCCTCATCATTGCCTCTATCTGAAATAGTATCATCATGAAAAGGTGCAATTAACATTATAGGCATTCCATGATTTTGATATTGCGACTTAAGGGTATTAGTATCATATATAGGGTTATCAAAAGGATGATCTTTTTCCCATTGATCTAATTGTTTTGATTGACGATTAATAGTAGCAGTAACAATTTGAGTTTTAATATTGTTCTCAACTCTAATATTTTCTAAAACTTTTGCATATTCATGACCCATCATCTGTTCAATTAAGCGATAGGTATGATTATTTTTTGCTAAAATGCTTTGATTTTCTAGGTCTAAATACGCCCTATAAGTTGTCATCTCTCGGTCAAAGTTTCGGCGTTTTTCAGCTTCATCTTTCTGATTAACAATATTTAAAATATTATTACCTAAAGTAAAAGCTGCATAAGTTAAGGCTAGAGTTGTATCGTATTCCATTTTTTAATGACTCCATTTTCGCGTAATAAAATTGTTAAGTTCAAGTTAATCAATTACCTAAATCAATCATAAGAATAATTATCATTACCTCGACCATAATCACTGTAATCAGAATCGCCATCCCCATCGTAATCACAGCTAGATTCTTGGTAATCTATTCCTTCCGGTTGTGGGTCACTATAGCAATCTGTAGATTGATAATTATTATCAGGTTGAACTAAATATTGAGAATAGTCATTATAGCCATAGCGATCGCCCTGATCTATGTTATAGCTAGACTCATCAATATTACCATAATAGTCATCAATAGCGTTACGATCGCCATTATTGTCGTCTAGGTTATGGGATGTGTTTACATCTGTATGATCATGATGTCCAGAATCCTGTGAAGTATTCCCATCTTGCGAATCATCGGGATTAAGCAACATGGGAGTTAAGGGAATTGGGGAAAACATGGTTCAAATTCCTCTCCTTGTAAACATCTAAAATAGTTGAGGTGGGGGGTGGGGCTTAAATTTACAAAAATCTACAAATAGAACGATAAGACACGGGCGGTAAAAGATCCTCCTTATTCTTATTATCGATTTTCCCCTACATACTAAATCTTGTCAAGCCAGATAAAGCCATGTTTAGTAGTTTTTTTCCCTCCCAACTAGGTCATAAAAAGTCATATTTAGGTGGTCAAGTTTTAAAAAGTTATGCCTACTTAGGTTACAATCAGGTCAAACACTCGCATCTGACTAACCGATGGACGTTGAAGAAGCTTTAGAATTTGTAGACCATCTAGCTTTGACTACTACGGGAAAACACTTAGATAGTCTGCAAAAAGCTATACTACGCGGCACTTGGAACAATCAAAAATATAAGGAAATTGCCGAGGATCACAACCGTTCTGAGAAATATGTTAAAGAAGTTGGTTTCAAATTATGGAAACTTCTATCAGTTGCATTAGGCGAGGAACAAGTATCTAAAGCAAACTTTAGAGCAAAGCTGGAAAATTTACGAGTTGGAAATATCTCGCTTTTTGGCAACGGCTGTATTCATATTGGTAACATCTCTGGTGATAGTTCGCAATCCTCAAAAAAATTACAACCTGAACCGCAAGACAAGGATAAATTTCACGAAAAAACAAGCAATTCCGAACCTAAAATACATTTAGACTTAGGCGACGCACCAGAACCCAACCTATTCTATAACCGCACATCCGAACTCACCACCCTCGAAAACTGGATTTTAGCCCGCACCCGTCTCATCACCATCTTAGGCTTATCCGGTATTGGCAAAACCGCCCTTACACTCCAACTAATCCCACAAATTCAACACGAATTCGATCGCATCATCTGGCGAAGTCTCCGCAACTCTCCACCCCTGGCCTCACTCCAAACCGACTTAATTAAATTCCTCTCCCAGCAGCAAGAAACTAACCCCCCCAACCCCCCCTTATCAAGGGGGGGCGAAGAGATTAAGCCTCCGTCTCTTTCTCCCCCCCTTAGCAAGGGGGGGCTGGGGGGGGTAATCCACCATTTACGATCGCACCGCTGTCTGATTATCCTCGATGATATCCAAACCATTTTCAGCAGCGGACAACTCGCAGGCAATTACCAACCAGGCTATGAAAATTACGGCACATTCTTCAAACAAATAGCCGAGTCATCCCACAACAGTTGCTTAATCCTCCTGAGTTGGGAAAAACCCAGAGAAATCGCCACCTTAGAAGGCGAAAACCGCCCCTGCAAATCACTGCAACTCAACGGTTTAGGCCAGGAAGCACAAGAAATATTCAGAGAAAAAGGTTTAGGAGAACCGGAGAAATGGTCAGCACTAATCGACCTTTACCGAGGCAATCCCTTATGGTTAAATATAGTTGCAACTTTGATTCAAGACTTATTCGGTGGCAGCGTTTCCGAATTCCTATCCTATGATACCCTATTTTTAGGTGACTTAGAATCACTATTGGAGCAGCAGTGCGACGATCGCCTAACCGCATCCGAACAACAAGTTATGGGTTGGCTAGCCAGTACCCCAGAACCAGCAGATATCTCCAAAATACCAGAAAACCTGCAACTATCACCGCCAGAAGTATTGAAAATAATCCAATCTTTAGGGCGCAGGTCATTAGTTGAAACAGTAAAACAAAATGGGCGATCGCACTTTATGATTCAACCAGTAATCAGAGAATATATAATCAACAAAACCCGAAACAAAAACTGATAAAATTATTCAACTTAGTGCGATCGGCAGAAACCAGGTTTTTTACGAAAATATCGAACGGCGGAATCCCCTCTCCCTCTAATTGCTAATTGCTAATCCCAAAGCACTAATTTGAGCTTGCGCCTTCTGAAGCGACTCCAGCCATTCCCTTTCAGGATCGCTATCAGCCACAATACCCGCACCCACCTGTCCCCAAACAGTTCCCCCCGCCCTACCGTCACTTTTTGGCGCATATAACAGAGTACGAATCAAAATATTTAAATCCAAATTCCCCCGCCAGTCCAAATAACCGCAGGAACCATAAAACAAACTACGCTTCACAGGTTCCAATTCTTCAATAATTTCAAGACAACGCACCTTCGGACAACCCGTAATCGTACCGCCCGGAAATACCCCTCGAATTAAGTCGATCGCATCACAATCTGCTCTCAATGTACCAATCACATTACTAACCAAGTGCATCACATGACTGTAGCGCTCAACCGTCAGAAACTCATTAACTTGTACAGACCCCCATTCACACACTCTCCCGATATCATTACGCTCTAAATCCACCAGCATAATATGTTCGGCTATTTCCTTGACATTCTCTACTAAATCCTGGGCTAACTGGTCATCTTGAATAGAAGTTAAACCCCGCGGCCGCGTTCCGGCGATCGGTCTGGTATCAACTTTATTACCTGATAATTGCACCAGTCTTTCCGGCGAACAACTAATAATATCACCCCAAGGAGTTTGCCAATAACTCGCAAAAGGAGAAGGATTAATCTGCTGCAAAGCGCGATAGATAGACCAACTATCACAAGCCGTACTAGCTTCAAACCTTACCGACAAATTAGCTTGAAAAATATCACCAGCCTCAATATATCTTTGAGCAGTTTTTACTATTTTCTCATACTCATTTTTAGACAATCCTAAATTATAAATACCATGATTATTTGGATATTTAGCTGATTTTTCATATATTTTGGTTTCTGCTATTTGCTCTAGACAATGCTCCATAACATCAAGTTCATAATTTTCACTTGCCGCTAACCAGAGAGATTGTTCATGATGATCTAAGACAGCAAAAGATGCTGGTTCATACCAACAACTAACCGGGAAAGGCAGCGGATCGGGATTAATTTGGGGTAGTTGCTCAATTTCCCATGCTAAATCATAACCAAGCCATCCCAACCAACCCCCACTAAAAGGAATCGACGCTGGCACATTCAATTCTAAATTTTGCTTTTGATTATGGAGAAGCACCCGTAAAAAAGGTAAAATTTCACCTACAGGCGGTGTCCATAGTTGAGACTCACCATCAATTATCCGGGGAGAACCAGCACAAATAGAATATCGTGCCAAGTTACTCGTAGATGTCACAGGACTTTCTAGTAGAACCGCCATATCTTGATGCGGTAAATCCGAGATAGATTCTGTAGAGTCTGCGGTTTTACCAATCAGAAATAAAGCCTGAAAAATCTCCGATCCACTACGTTGATTTAGGGGAAGCTTTCGCCAATGCCAAGGTTTTATTGATGTCATAATTATCGTTCTAATATACTATAGCCTTTCTCAGTTAGGTGAGGTGAGCGTGTAATGGGTAATGGAGCATGGGGAACCCCCCCCGGCCCCCCCCAAGGGGGGATGGGGGAAGGGCATAGGGCATAGGGCATTACCAATTACCTATTACCTATTACCTATTACCAATTACCAATTACCTATTACCAATTCTCGATATTATCTCAAATCCCTAAATTTCAAATCCATTGACTTTCCAAACATCTTGATTTTGCTCTTTTTTGAGCCTCATCCAGCCTCGAACAGAGTTCATCAGAAATAAAGTCTCGCTATGGCGCAAATCCTCTAATGCGATCGACTGTTCTCGGATTTTTCCTTCTGCAAGCAGTTGAGCTCTCAAGGTCCCTGGTAATAAACCACACTCCACAGGAGGTGTGATTAAGCCTGTGGGAGTTTCGATCGCCATATTGGCGATCGTTGATTCAGTCATCTCTCCTTGTTCGTTCCACAGCAACACATCCTGATATTCGGGTTGTGACTCCAGAGCTATTGTATAAGGTAAGCGGTAAGTTGTCTTATGGTACAAAAATGGGATTTGAGAATCCATCGGCTTCCTGGCAATTCCCACAGATGCACCAATTTTTAAGATACCACGCTCTAGGGTCTGAGCTTGTAATGTTAGTCTACCATCCCTAGATACTGTTAATCTTACTTTTTTTGCAACATTTCCCAAGCTAAGAGTTAATGCTTGTAAGGATTTGTAGACTTCTGCTAATGATAGATTAAAATTAAAATATTCAGCCGATCGCTCTAATCTTTCAAGATGTCTATTTAGTAAAAAATAACCCCGATCTGGTTGCCACAAAAGTGACTCCAATAATTCAAAATTTGGCAGTTGTTCAAGCATTTAGACCATCATGAATAAATTATTCAACCCATGTTGATTTTACTTGCGTTGAGACAGTTCTGCCATCGACCAAGTGAAACTGACCATCATCAAGCGGGCTAGAGCATTTAAACGGTCTTCACCATGACTCCCAAATACTTGGGACGCAGTTTTAGATTTCACATTGACAGGCAAGTCTTCCGCAGTTACTATTGATTGTTCCCAGTCCGCATCAGATGTTCCTAGTCCCAATGGAGGCTGATTCTGTTTGTGGCTCATTTTGACTCACTTCCTTGACTTATTCGATACCTAAGCCCTACTACAAATGCTGACTATGTGTATCCGGCATTTTGCCATATCATTTAATTTCAAAAAAATCACAATTTCCCAATTTCCATTATTTTATTTAGCTATACCAATCCTAAATCATTTGTGAATTTCTTACTCCCTCCCCGCGGCTTCGGGGAGGGTTGGGGTGGGGTGAAAAATTTACGACTCCTGCAAGGATTGCTATATGTGACTAAAATTACTAAAGTGTGATGATTACCTAATGGTAATATGCTCGAAAAGCTGGTATGCTAAAACCCTAGGAATACAATTCCCAGATAATTTTAGGCAATTTACGATCGAACTCAAACTCCGTCTCTGTAAAGTAGTAAATTTAAGGTGTAGAACCAATGGCAATTTATGTGGATACCGCAATTATAACAGAAGCCCAGTTAGCGAGTCAGTGGGGATGGGTAGGGGGAATTACTACCAATCCTACACTTTTGGCAAAAAGCAATTTCTCTCCAGCAGTGACGCTACAAGAACTGGCACAAATCATTCCAGGGGAATTGTATTATCAGCTAACAGCATCTGATTTTGATGGGATGGTAGCAGAAGGAAAAGCAGCTTTTGAATTAATTGGACAGCAAACAGTCTTAAAAATTCCCGCCA
>NZ_JAHRFC010000085.1:0-18890 GCF_020883015.1 Microcoleus sp. CAWBG640 | reverse complement strand
GTTAAAGTTACCTGGAACCCCCAGAAGGCTGTAGGCTGCCCCGTCTGGTTAGCGGTGAGATAAATAATGATGCCTCGGATACTTGTTATTGACGATGACGCGGCGATCGCGGAACTCGTAGCCATTAACCTAGAAATGGCTGGGTACGAAGTAACCCACGCAGAAGACGGCATCAAAGGTCAGGCCCTAGCCATACAACTGCTGCCAGACTTGATCGTCCTAGACCTGATGTTGCCTAGAGTAGACGGATTCACAGTGTGTCAGCGTTTGCGGCGAGACGATCGCACCGCCGACATTCCCGTCTTGATGTTGACCGCCTTAAGTCAAACTCAAGACAAAGTAGAAGGCTTCAACTCCGGTGCCGACGACTACCTCACCAAGCCCTTTGAACTAGAAGAAATGCTAGCGCGAGTGCGAGCCCTACTGAGGCGCACAGACCGCATTCCCCAAGCAGCCAAACACTCCGAAATCCTGAATTACGGACCACTGACCCTTGTACCAGAAAGGTTTGAAGCTGTTTGGTATACTCAGATTGTCAAATTGACCCACCTAGAGTTCGAGTTACTACACTGCTTGCTTCAGCGCCACGGTCAGACAGTCTCTCCCAGCGAAATTCTTAAAGAAGTCTGGGGTTATGACCCCGACGACGACATCGAAACCATTCGCGTACATATCAGACACCTGAGAACCAAGATGGAACCAGATCCCCGCCATCCTCGGTACATCAAAACCGTATACGGAGCGGGCTATTGTCTGGAATTACCCAGCAACGAGCAAGTAGCCGAGGAAAGCAAATCATCTGCTTGAGTTAGTGCGCCACAAGCCACAACCAATGACAAATCTAGCTAAAAAAGCCTGAGAGCAAGTGTTCTCAGGCTTTTAATTTCTAATCGACCCATCAAGCAACCTCAGTATCGCAGCGTTGATGTTCCATCCGAAATACATTCGCGTACAAACTAGCCACAATCTGTTTACCTTCCTGGGTTAACTGTAAGTAACCGAGAGATTCGCTGATGTGCGGATAAATACCGCTCCAGTAAAACTTCGAGTAACTTTGGAGCAAGTCCCCCGGATGTCGGTAGCCCAAAATCTTAGTATCACCGCTTTCTTCCAATTCGTAAAACAGCGCGCCCATTTTTTGTAAATATTGTGGGTTGCTTAGTTGACCGATTAAGTCCGCACCGCGAACTAAACTCGAATAATTAACTACGTTTTGATTAGCGTTGCTGTCAAGCACAGAAAAACGAGTTTCCTCGATGTTTTGTTTGATGGCTTCAGCATTAATTAGCTTGTGATTTCCGAAGCGTTCGTCAATGAAGAGTTTAGCTCTATCAACTCGGTAAGGTGCTAGGCTGGCTGCGGTTGCACCGGGAGGAAGTGCAATTTTTATGCCATTTTTTCCTGTAGCGTACAATCCTTCTACTTGTTGGTCAAGTCGGCAAACTCCTTTGACATATCCGATATCTTGACAAAGCAACGAAATGATGAAGTGAAGCCAATCTTCGCAGGATACTCCTCCTTTGCGAATGTGTTTTCCCCGCAAGATTTCTTGACCGACTAGGGTGACACAAATTGCGTGTTCGACATTATGATAAAGAGCGTCGCTGTTGGCAATGTTTTCTAATGCCATTGCTCCCACCCAAGAAATTATATCTGCATAATCGGATTTATACCCTCCGTAAGTACGGCTATAGCCATTCTCAAGGTGTTGAATGAAAGCCTCTATTAGTAGTTCAGTAGAATTAAACATACCCGTCCTTTTACCCTAGTATCGCCTTCCTCTAGTATGGATTTTAAATTTTTGTGAGTTTAGGTTGAATCCCTCGCGAATTAATTAATCGAAGCTTAACTTAAAAATCACCAATGCCCTAGAAAGTTAGTCCATCACGGACAGCCATCCCCGGCGTACGGCGTAAAGTAGTCTGCTGATGATTTTTTGGTCGTCTGAGCTTCGGGAAGTTTGAGAATTAATTGCGGATTGAATCTCTTGTAACTGATTTTTTTCAATGGTTCCAGATTTCCAAATGTTTAAGTAGAGTTCGGAAATTGTATATTCGGGAATAAAAGTTTTGGTTCTCATGGCGGGTCTAGTTGAATTTATATTGTTTATTATTGGGGTATTTTCTATAATCTTATGTGATATGGATCGACCCGTAGCTGTGATGCGATCGCCTGAGTCAAGTTGAGACCCATCTACCAAAGGATTCAAGACCTCAAGGCTATTTTTGACTAAACCCGGTTTCTGCCTCCGCGACTGAGATTGCCTTGGCCACTGCACTGCTTAAGCTGGCTAAAAACTCCCGGAAATAACTTCCAGCCGGAGCGGGCGATCGAAAAAATCTTGCCAAAAAGAGTTGAGTCGTGTACAATACAGAGTCTGGTATCCTCATTCATCCATAATTTTCCCCAAAATCCCATCTCCGCATAGGGGAAGGGACTTTCAGTGCGGATGCCACAAAATCACTCTATTCAGCAAAAAGCTAGAAATGCCGTAACTCATGCCCACTATTCAGCAACTCATTCGTTCAGCACGAGAAGAAACGCAGAAAAAAACCAAATCGCCAGCTCTCAAAAGTTGCCCCCAGCGCCGCGGAGTTTGCACCAGAGTGTACACAACCACCCCGAAAAAACCTAACTCGGCGCTGCGAAAGGTGGCGCGGGTGCGGCTTACCTCTGGTTTTGAAGTCACAGCCTACATCCCCGGTATCGGTCACAACTTGCAAGAACACTCCGTAGTCATGATCCGCGGCGGTAGGGTAAAAGATTTGCCTGGAGTTAGATACCACATCATTCGCGGTACATTAGACACGGCAGGGGTGAAAGACCGCAAACAAGGTCGTTCCAAATACGGGGCAAAACGTCCTAAAGCAGCGAAGAAATAAAACGTAACTTGCATCTTTGAGGGGTTAGAGAGCCAAAATAAACCCTCGATCGCCCGTTGATAGCTAATTAATAGTCGATCGATAGCTCACAAAAACCCCAAACTCCATCATTCAAAATCAAAAATCCCAAATAGAACTATGTCTCGCCGCACAGTTATTCAAAAACGCCCAGTCCCCCCCGATCCAACCTACAACAGCCGGTTGGTAAGCATGATGGTGAGGCGGATCATGCAGCACGGTAAAAAATCCGTTGCCTCCAGCATCGTCTACGACGCCCTCAAAACCATCCAAGAACGCACAGGAGCCGAACCGTTAGACTTGTTTGAAAAAGCAGTCAAAAACGCGACACCCCTAGTGGAAGTCAAAGCACGTCGTGTAGGTGGCGCCACCTACCAAGTGCCGATGGAAGTCCGTCAAGATCGCGGCACAACCCTCGCCCTCCGCTGGCTGATCAGATTTGCCAGAGCCAGAACCGGCCGCTCCATGGCCGCCAAGCTCGCCAACGAACTGATGGATGCAGCCAACGAAACAGGTAGCGCCATTCGCAAACGCGAAGAAACCCACCGTATGGCAGAAGCCAACAAGGCCTTCGCCCACTACCGCTACTAATCGCCAAATCTGGTAAGTCGAATTGGACGATTTTGTGGTATGAGAGCATTGGGTGAGAGATTGGAAAGTGTAAATTTTTAGTATTGAGGTTGCTTCACCAAGGCCTAGGCTGCGAGGCACGAAGCAAACTCAACACTGGAAAAATCCCAATTCAAAACTCTCTTAATCCTCCATGTCACATACTTAATATTTTTGTAAACAAATCTTGCAAAAAATATTAAAATGTAACAATAAGCTCCATTAACTTATGTTGTCAGTCACTAGCGACTGCAAAATAGGGTTTCTGTGTAGTATAATTGTATTATAACAGCAGAGCGATAAATCGATCGCGGTTGGCTAAACCGTGAAAGCTTACTGAGGGATAGCCGCTCCCATGCTCCCGATGAAGTAAGAAGCAAATGTCTAGATTTGTCTAGTATTTGTATACCAGAATACTCAAGGAGGTAGCTGTGGCACGTACCGTCCCGCTAGAAAAAACCCGCAACATCGGCATCGCAGCCCACATTGATGCGGGCAAAACAACAACAACAGAAAGAATTCTGTTCTATTCAGGCATGGTTCACAAAATGGGTGAAGTGCACGATGGAACAGCAGTTATGGACTCGATGGATCAAGAGCGGGAGCGGGGAATTACGATTACTGCCGCCGCTATCACCACCACTTGGAAAGATCACAAAATCAACATCATCGACACTCCCGGACACGTAGACTTCACGATCGAAGTCGAACGCTCCATGCGGGTGCTAGATGGGGTGATCGCAGTTTTCTGCTCGGTAGGTGGAGTTCAGCCACAATCGGAAACAGTTTGGCGACAAGCCGATAGGTACAAAGTGCCACGGATTGTGTTCGTCAACAAAATGGATCGGATGGGCGCTAACTTTTATAAAGTCTACGGTCAAATTCGCGATCGCATGAGAGCGAACGCCGTACCAATCCAAATCCCGATCGGCAGCGAAGAAAACTTCCGGGGAATAGTAGACCTAGTGCACATGAAAGCCTACATCTACAACAACGACACCGGCACGGATATCGAAGAAGTAGAAATCCCCGAAGAAGTCAAAGATCTAGCCTCTGAATACCGCACCAAACTGATCGAATCAGTAGCAGAAACCAGCGACGCCCTCACCGAGAAGTACCTCGAAGGCGTAGAACTAACCCAAGACGAAATCCAGTCGGCCCTGCGCCACGGGACGATCGTTGGCAGCATCGTTCCCATGCTGTGCGGTTCTGCTTTCAAAAACAAAGGCGTTCAGTTGTTGTTGGATGCAGTGATCGAGTATCTGCCGTCGCCCTTGGAAGTTCCCCCAATTCAAGGACACCTAGCCAACGGCGACATCGCAGAGCGACACGCCGACGATAACGCGCCCCTGTCAGCCCTGGCATTCAAAATCATGTCAGACCCCTACGGCCGCCTCACCTTTGTGCGGGTATACTCCGGTATCCTCAAAAAAGGTACTTACGTCCTCAACTCCACCAAAGACAAAAAAGAGCGGGTTTCTCGCCTAATTGTACTCAAATCGGACGATCGGATTGAAGTAGAAGAACTGCGCGCCGGAGACTTAGGAGCAGCCTTGGGCTTGAAAGACACCTTCACCGGTGACACCCTCTGCGACGAAACAGCACCAGTAATCCTGGAATCCCTGTTTATTCCAGAGCCAGTAATCTCGGTGGCGGTGGAACCCAAAACCAAACAAGACATGGAGAAGCTCTCCAAAGCCCTCCAGTCCCTCTCGGAAGAAGACCCCACCTTTAGAGTCAACGTTGACCCAGAAACCAACCAGACAGTCATCGCCGGCATGGGCGAACTGCACTTGGAAATTCTGGTAGACAGGATGCTCCGCGAATTCAAAGTAGAAGCCAACGTCGGTAAACCGCAAGTAGCCTACCGCGAAACCATTCGCAAAGCAGTCCGTGCCGAAGGTAAATTTATCCGCCAAAGCGGCGGTAAAGGTCAGTACGGTCACGTCGTGATCGAACTAGAACCCGGAGAAGAGGGAACCGGCTTTGAATTTGTCTCCAAAATTGTCGGCGGCACAGTACCCAAAGAGTACATCGGCCCGGCAGGACAAGGGATGAAAGAAGCCTGCGAATCAGGTATTCTAGCAGGATATCCGATGATTGACCTCAAAGCTACTATGGTAGACGGGTCTTTCCACGATGTAGACTCCTCAGAAATGGCATTTAAGATCGCCGGTTCAATGGCGATCAAAGAAGCCGTGATGAATGCAACGCCTGTGCTGCTAGAGCCTATGATGAAGGTAGAGGTCGAAGTTCCCGAAGATTACATCGGGAATGTCATCGGCGACCTCAACTCCCGTCGGGGTCAGATCGAAGGTCAAGAGACGGATCAGGGAATTGCTAAAGTTTCTGTAAAAGTTCCACTAGCAGAAATGTTTGGTTACGCCACTGACATCCGCTCGAAAACCCAAGGTCGAGGCATCTTCACAATGGAATTCAGCCATTACGAAGAAGTGCCGCGAAATGTGGCTGAAGCCATTATCGCTAAGAACAAAGGGAACTAATGATTGGAGATTTGAGGTTTTGGATTTTGGATTGAATCCAAAATCTCCAATCTCAAATCTCAAGTCTAAAATCGCTAAAAAAACAAGGAACAAATCGAGAATGGCACGCGCAAAATTTGAACGGACTAAACCCCACGTAAACATTGGCACGATCGGTCACGTTGACCACGGCAAAACAACCTTAACCGCCGCGATTACCATGACCCTTTCGGCCCTGGGTCAGGCCAAGGGTAAGAAATACGACGAAATCGATGCCGCGCCTGAAGAAAAAGCACGCGGTATTACGATTAATACTGCTCACGTAGAATACGAAACCACAGATAGGCACTATGCCCACGTTGATTGCCCCGGACACGCTGACTATGTGAAAAACATGATCACCGGTGCTGCTCAAATGGACGGCGGCATCCTGGTAGTGTCTGCAGCAGACGGCCCCATGCCTCAAACTCGCGAACACATCCTGTTAGCTAAGCAAGTTGGCGTTCCTAGCTTGGTAGTGTTCTTGAACAAAGAAGACATGGTAGATGACGCAGAACTTTTGGAATTGGTGGAACTGGAAGTTCGCGAACTTCTAAGCTCCTACGATTTTCCTGGCGATGATATCCCCATCGTCACCGGTTCGGGACTGAAAGCTCTCGAAGCCATGATTGCAAATCCCAAGTCTGTCAAGGGCGACGATCCCTGGATTGACAAGATTTATGCACTGATGGAAGCAGTGGATAGTTACATCCCCACCCCCGAACGTGAAATTGATAAGCCATTCTTGATGGCAGTAGAAGACGTATTCTCCATTACAGGTCGGGGTACTGTCGCTACTGGCCGGATTGAACGTGGTAAGATCAAAGTAGGCGAAAACGTCGAACTCGTAGGTCTCAAGGACACTCGCAGCACTACCGTGACTGGTGTAGAAATGTTCACCAAGTCTTTGGATGAAGGCTTGGCTGGGGACAACGTGGGCTTACTGTTGCGGGGGATTTTGAAGGCAGATATTGAACGCGGCATGGTGATTGCCAAGCCAAAGAGCATCTTGCCTCACACTCAGTTTGAATCTGAAGTCTACATCCTGAAGAAGGAAGAAGGTGGTCGTCACACGCCCTTTTTCTCTGGCTACCGCCCTCAGTTCTACGTTCGTACAACTGATGTAACTGGTACGATCATGCAGTTCACCGCTGATGACGGCTCCGAAGCAGAAATGGTGATGCCTGGAGACCGGATCAAGATGACCGTGGAGCTGATTCACCCGATCGCGATCGAACAAGGAATGCGTTTTGCAATCCGTGAAGGCGGACGCACCGTCGGCGCAGGCGTTGTTTCCAAAATCCTCAAGTAGGAATACGCTCATAGTCAGTAGTCATTAGTCAGTAGTCAGTAGTCAGTAGTCAGTAGTTAGTAGTTAGTGGTCAGTTGTCCTTAGTTTATATTAGTAGTTAGCTAATGACTAATGACTACTGACTAATAACTAACGACTAATAACTAATGACTAATAACTAATAACTAATGACTAATAACTAATAACTAATGACTAATGACTAATGACTAATAATAAACAGAACCTAGAAAATTAAAGAAACCAAAATGGCAGCTATCCCACAACAAAAAATTCGCATCCGCCTCAAAGCTTTTGACCGACGCATTCTAGACGCATCCTGCGAAAAGATTGTAGATACAGCAAATCGGACAGCAGCCACTGCGATCGGTCCGATTCCCCTACCTACAAAACGGCGGATTTATTGCTTGCTGCGATCGCCCCACGTAGACAAAGATTCTCGCGAACACTTTGAAACTCGCACGCACCGCCGCATCATCGACATTCACCAGCCTTCAGCTAAAACAATTGACGCTTTGATGAAACTGGATTTGCCAGCAGGCGTAGATATCGAAGTCAAGCTGTAGATTGACAGTTTGAGAAATCACAAAAAAAGGAACAAGGGAAAAACACTTTGTTCCTTTTTTTATTAGTCCCGGACGCAAAGATAGTCAAAAACCGGGTTGTTTACGAACTCAATAGGATTTAGCGGGGTTGGGGTTGGAGGAATTGCCGCCGGAGATTGGCAAGTGCACAGAGCTTGAGACGTTGGTGTTGGGGAAATTGGATATGATAGTTTCATCGATCGCACTATTCTACATTCCGTAAATTACCAGCTATGAACATTCAGTTGGTTGACTCCTTAATTCAAGTCATTGAATCGCTGACACCTGAAGAGAGTTTGCTGTTCCAAGAAAAACTCTCGGCTAGGGTGATTCAGAGTACGCCCATTAGTAACAAGTTAGAAGGGAGTAGATTTTGTCAATACCTCTTGGGATAGAAATATTAGGGAATAATAATGATAATCAAATAGGGGTAAGGGCGAGAGAGTCCGCCTGCGGTGGACTCTCTCACCCAAGCACGATTATCATTATTAATAAGTTGTGGACTCGATTGGCGTTGCACCACGATCGATAACAGTGACGGACGATCGATAATCGTGACGGGCGATCGATAATCGTGACGGACGATCGATAACAGTGACAGGCGATCGATAACAGTGACGGACGATCGATAACAGTGACAGGCGATCGATAACAGTGACGGGCGATCGATAACAGTGACAGGCGATCGATAACAGTGACAGGCGATCGATAACAGTGACAGGCGATCGATAACAGTGACAGGCGATCGATAATAGTGACAGGCGATCGATCCCGGGTTGCGGGCATTGGTATTATCGAAGGATATAATTGACAAATAATTGAGCGATTGTGTAGGTCAGTAAATATGGCTTGCACGTCAAAAAACCAACCGTGACCACGCCAAAAAAACCACAAGGCCGATGGTGGAAGATGAGGCGATTGCCTCGCAACTATCGGCATTACTAACACCAGCCATCACCTCACAAGAAAATTACTACCGTCAATTGGGTTTACGAGGGAGAATTCTTAACCTACCGTTGATGGTAGCAGCACTTGTTACCAATGTCCTAGTAGTGCCAACTCTGTTCCCACAGAATTGAGGACGACTGCCAAAACCCATTGCAGCGCTGCATAGTTGGTTTGGCCCTTTTGGTCGAAGGTCTGAGAGAATTATAAGTCTGGTAGTGTCTGCTTTCCCGATCGGCGATCGCTCTTTCTTGATTTGCAATATTAGCGTACTCTCTCTGGTAAGCGATCTTTAAGAGTAATGCAGTAATGCAGTAATGCAGTAGAGTTGGGATACAGCTCAGCAGCAACGCAAACAAGCTATCTTGTATCAAACCTCGGGTCATCTGAGCCATTTATGGTAAAACTCCTATTGATAACCCTTTTTTAACTATGATTACAATCCCCGGTTATTCTATCACTGCTCTACTCTACTCTGGTAGCAGGACTCAGGTTTATCGCGCTATGAGTGAAAGAAACCAAAACCCTGTGGTCATCAAACTACTTAAATCTGAGTATCCGACCTTTAATGAACTGGTGCAGTTTCGCAATCAATATACTATTGCTAAAAACCTTGATATACCCGGAGTGGTCAAACCTTTAAGTCTGGAAAACTACGATCGTGGTTTGGCTCTTGTTATGGAAGACAATGGCTGTATTTCCCTCTATGAAGAAATGAAGCAATGGGGGAATGGAGAGGGAATGGGGAGATGTTATGATTCCCTAAACGAGTTTTTCTGCATCGCCATTGGGATTGTCCAAGCCCTAGAAGGATTATATTCATACCGAGTTATTCACAAAGATATCAAGCCCCAGAATATTCTAATTAACCCCCAAACTAAGCAGGTAAAACTGATTGATTTCAGTATTTCCTCTCTGTTACCTAGAGAGAGCCAGGAAATCATTAACCCTAACGTTCTCGAAGGAACACTACCTTATATGTCCCCGGAACAAACCGGACGGATGAATCGGGGTATTGACTACCGCACCGACTTTTATTCGTTGGGTGTTACTTTCTACGAACTACTGACTGGGCAACTCCCCTTCTCCTCTACTGACTTGATGGAGTTAGTCCACTGTCACATTGCCCGCAAACCAGCTCCCCCGAACGAGCTTGTACCAGCGATTCCCCGGGTGGTTTCCGACATGGTAATCAAATTGATGGCAAAAACCGCTGAGGAACGCTATCAAAGTGCTTTTGGACTGCGAGTAGACCTAGAAATCTGTTTACAACAATGGCAAGAAAAAAACAGCATTACGCAGTTTCCCCTAGGCAGCAGGGACATCACCGAGCGCTTTATTATTCCTGAAAGACTTTACGGTAGAGAAACGGAAGTTGCTACCCTGTTAGCTGCATTTGAACGAGTCAGCATAGGCACCACTGAAATGATGTTAGTGGCTGGCTTTTCGGGGATTGGCAAGACAGCGGTGGTGCATGAAGTCCACAAACCCATTGTTCGGCAACGGGGTTACTTCATTAAAGGAAAATTCGACCAATTCAAGCGCGATATTCCTTTCTCTGCTTGGGTGCAGGCACTCCAGAATTTGATGCGGCAACTGCTGGGCGAAAGTGCCGACTCTGTGCAGAAGTGGAAAACCAAAATCTTGTCGGCTTTGGGTGAAAATAGTCGGGTAATTATTGATGTCATCCCAGAATTAGAACTGTTGATTGGGGTACAGCCAGAAGTTCCAGAATTGGAAGGAAGTGCCGCCCAAAATCGCTTCAACCTGCTCTTTGAAAAGTTGATCCGGGTGTTCGCAACCAGAGAGCATCCCCTGGTCATTTTTTTGGATGACTTGCAGTGGGCAGACTCCGCTTCTCTGAAGTTAATGCAATTGCTGATGAGTGAAACGGATAGAGGCTATTTGTTGTTAATAGGAGCCTATCGGGATAACGAAGTTAATCCAGCACATCCTTTGATGTTGACGTTGGATGAAATTCGGAAAGCATATGCCACGGTCAACCAAATTACTTTAGCGCCCCTAGACCAGCATTCTTTAAACCGCCTGATTGCCGATACCCTGAGTTGTCCCCCAAACTTAGCAATGCCTTTGACAGAACTGGTGTTTACTAAAACCAAAGGCAACCCATTTTTTGCGACTCAATTCCTTAAATCTTTGCATCAAGAGGGACTAATTTATTTTGAATTTAGTGGCGGCTATTGGCAGTGCGACATTGCCAAGGTGATGGCACTGGCTGTCAGCGATGATGTAGTTTAATTTATGGCAACTCAATTGCAAAAGCTGCCAGAGAATACCCAGAATGTGTTGAAATTAGCTGCTTGTATTGGCAACCAATTTGACTTAACAACTTTGGCTATTGTACATGAGAAATCCCAGGCTGAGACAGCGGCAGACCTATGGAGAGCCTTGCAAGAAAGCCTGATTATTCCGATTACTGAAAGTTACAAGTTCTTTCAGGACTCTGAATCGGTTGAAGTTGCACAAGGGTCTGAGTTATCTGTTCCCTACAGATTTTTGCATGACCGAGTGCAGCAAGCGGCTTATTTTCTGATTCCCGAATCTCAGAAACAGTCAACTCACCTGAAAATTGGGCAACTGCTGTTGAGTAATATTCCACCAGAGGAACGGGAAGAAAAGATTTTTGATATTGTCAATCAGTTGAATATTGGGGTCGAGTTAATCAACCATCAGACTGAGCGCAATGAATTAGCTTGTTTGAATTTAATGGCTGGGCGTAAAGCTAAAACTTCAACGGCTTATACGGCTGCCAAAAGATATTTAACTGTGGGTTTGGAACTCCTAGCAGCCGATAGTTGGCTCGAGCAGTATCACCTAACATTAGCTCTGCATGAAGAAGCAGCCGAGGCGGCGTACCTGTGCGGGGACTTTATCGCCATAGAGCAATTGGCCGATCTTGTTCTGGAACAAGCGCGAACGCTGCTGGATAAAGTAAAAGTATATGAGGTCAAGATTCAAGCTGCTATAGCACAGGGCAACATCAAGGAAGGAATAAAAATTGGACTCGTTGTTCTGAATCTGTTGGGGGTAATCTTACCAGAAGAGCCAAACCAGTTGGATATTCAAAAAGGACTGGAAGAAACCGCTGCACTTTATGCTAGGGAAAAAATCGAAAACTTAATTCATTTGCCGGAAATAACATCTTCTGAAAAAAGACATCGGGTTCTGGGTGATTTTGTTGAGGCAATGGACTACTACGATCGCGCCATAGCCGGAGCTCAAGAAAACGAGTACATTAACGAAGAAGCCCTCGCTCACGAACTCGCTGCCAAATTCTACCTCGAATGGGGCAAAGAAACAATTGCTCGAGCTTATCTAACGAATGCCTACTACGCCTATGCTCGCTGGGGGGCAAAAGCAAAAGTTGAAGATTTAGAAAAACGCTATCCCCAGTTACTCGCCCCCATTCTGAACCAAAAAAACAGTGCAACAACAGGGGAGACAATTGTTCAAACGCTTACAAAAACCGTCACGTCGAGCAGTTCAGGTTCAGCTAATTCAGCCATTCTAGACTTTGCAACAGTGATTAAAGGCTCTCAAGCACTCTCCGGGGAAGTTGAACTGGATAAGTTACTCTCCACTTTGATGCAAGTTACCATAGAGAATGCTGGAGCAGAAAAAGCCTTTTTGATCTTATCCAAGGCAGGCAACTTGGTGATTGAAGCAAGGGGAGTTAGTGGTACAAAAAAAGCAACAGTAATGCAATCGATTCCAGTTGAACAAAGCCCAGAGATTCCTGTAACTTTAATCAACTATGTCTACCGCACATCTGAAACTCTGGTACTCGACGATGCCCGTGTTGAAAATACGTTTTCTGCAGATCCCTACATCATCGGTACCGAACCTAAATCAGTATTGTGTACTCCAATTATTAATCAAGGTCAATTCTTGGGTATTCTTTACTTGGAAAACAATCTGACCACGAGGGCATTTACGACCGACAGATTGGAAGTCTTAAAAATATTATCGTCGCAAGCAGCTATTTCGATCGAAAACGCTCGACTCTATCAAAACTTAGAAGATAAAGTCAAAGAACGCACGGCTCAACTCGCTGAAGCTAATCAAGAAATTAGCAGTCTCAATGAACTCCTAAAGCAAGACAATCTGCGGATGAGTGCAGAACTCGATATTGTCAAACAACTGCAACAAATGGTGTTACCAAAACAGTCAGAACTAGAAGCAATTGAAGGCTTAGAAATAGCTGGCTTTATGGAACCTGCCGACGAAGTTGGCGGCGATTACTACGATGTATTGCAACAGGACGATCGAGTCAAGATTAGCATTGGCGATGTCACCGGACATGGTTTAGAAAGTGGCGTGTTAATGATTATGGCACAAACTGCTGTCAGGACGCTTCAGAAAATGAACGAAACCGATCCCGTGAAGTTTTTGGATGTGATCAATCAAACTCTTTATGACAATCTCCAGCGGATGGATTCCCAGAAAAATATGTCTCTAGCCATCTTAGACTATGCCGGAGGTGTCTTGAAATTAAGCGGACAACATGAGGAAACGATCGTAGTGCGCGCTGATGGAACATTGGAGTGCATAGACACAATGGATTTAGGATTTCCTATTGGTTTAGTAGAGGAGATTGGCGACTTTATTACCCAAATAGAAGTGCAGTTAAATCCTGAGGATGTGGTGGTGCTTTATACTGATGGAATTCCGGAAGCTCGTGATATTAATAAATCGCTGTACGGGTTAAAAAGGTTGTGGCAAGTGGTGGTAGAAAATCGTCATCTCTCGGCAGCAGAAATTCGGGAAGCTGTGATCGATGATGTGCGGCAGTATATTGGCGTTCAGAAGGTTTTTGATGATATTACTTTGGTGGTGATGAAACAAAAATAGGTGCGTTTAGGAGGATGTAGAAAGACGATGAGATCGCCTACGACCCCAGTAAAGTCCGTCTACCCCCCTCAGTGGGAAGTGCGACGGACTAAGGGAAATATAGCGAAGATACTGTTGGTTTTAAGATCGCATGGGTTTAAATCCCAAACCTCTTAAGCACCATATCAGCGGTCTGTAACGCGCCTTCGACCCAACCTTGGGCATCTGAATAGGCTTCGCCGCAGATGTAGAGAGATAGCCCATCGAAAGGTTGGACAATCTTTTCCTTGACCTCCCAACTCTGCACGCCAATATTCCAACTGTTCCACCCGCCACCAAATGGGTCGTCACCCCAGTCACGGAATGCCGCGTTCTTCACCTCAGGTGTGTGGTTGAGACCGTGGATTGTCGCAAGCTGGCGTGCCACCTCCTCAACCATCGGCTGAGGAGCGCTGTAGTTGTACCATTCCTGGTCGTCTCGTTCCTGGCGATCGCCCCGGAACGGGTTGCAGACTTTCGCAATCTCTTGACCCGCTTGCCATGCCTGACCCCGCCGTGGGCGGAGACCGTCCCAAAAGCCGATGTTTGTCCCATCGTCATAACTTGCCATCAACATCGACGGTCCGTCAGTTGCTGGCGAGCCGTCCTCTTTAGGCCAGTAGTAGGTTTGTCGCACCGGAAGGTCTGTGACCGTTCGTCCAGACTCAACTGGAACAAACTTGCCATCAGTCGCCATTAGTAACAAGTTAGAAGGGAGTAGATTTTGTCAATACCTCTTGGGATAGAAATATTAGGGAATAATAATGATAATCAAATAGGGGTAAGGGCGAGAGAGTCCGCCTGCGGTGGACTCTCTCACCCAAGCACGATTATCATTATTAATAAGTTGTGGACTCGATTGGCGTTGCACCACGATCGATAACAGTGACGGACGATCGATAATCGTGACGGGCGATCGATAATCGTGACGGACGATCGATAACAGTGACAGGCGATCGATAACAGTGACGGACGATCGATAACAGTGACAGGCGATCGATAACAGTGACGGGCGATCGATAACAGTGACAGGCGATCGATAACAGTGACAGGCGATCGATAACAGTGACAGGCGATCGATAACAGTGACAGGCGATCGATAATAGTGACAGGCGATCGATCCCGGGTTGCGGGCATTGGTATTATCGAAGGATATAATTGACAAATAATTGAGCGATTGTGTAGGTCAGTAAATATGGCTTGCACGTCAAAAAACCAACCGTGACCACGCCAAAAAAACCACAAGGCCGATGTGGCTCATCAAAAAGGTAAGGCAACTGACTTGATCGAGTATTTCGCTGCGCCCGAAAACCAAGATTTAGGTATTGTTAAATCTCAACGAAAGCCCAATGTTAAGTTAATTGTTGCACCTTTCCCCGCTCGACAGCGAGGCGACGATCGATATTTCTTTGAAACATCTTCTCAAACCCCCTTGACAACTGCCATACAGGCTTAACTTGTTACCAATGATCGCGGTGTGTCCTCTATATCATTCCGGTGCAACCGGATTTGATATTACTTCGCAATTATCCGGGTTTGTCGGGTTTCGATTTAGAGAATGCTTGGCGTTATTACGATCGCCACCGCGCAGAAATCGATCGCATAATTCTTTCTCATCAAACCGATGATTGAAAAGGTGAGGCTGTATTAAGAGTGAACTTTTTGCGGTCGTAACGATCGAGTATTTGCGTAGCCTTTTTTATTCCCATATTATTTTCTATCGGCAAGTCTTGAAAGTTTGCATAATCAGCAACATTTCGTGTGACTAGAATCAGATTGTTGACTTTAGCGATCGCTGCAATTTGCCCATCAGAATAAGATGGTGTAAGACCGATCGGGATAAGTCTTGCTCGTTAAGAAAGCGAACCACTCAGCCGCTTCTTGGGTGTAGGGCAAAATTGGTAATTTTACTTTCACTTCTTCCTGAAGATAGGCTTCGATCGCACGGCGACGCTTAGAGTCTGGCATTCGATAACATCCTAGCAGAACTTCCTGCCAAACGATCGAGGCGATCGCCACAGTCGATTTTGCCTCAATTAGTTTAGCCATCACATTGGCATTTGGAATAGGACGAACAGGTTCGGAGATAATGTTAGTATCGAGTAAATAACGCAGCGTCATTCAAAAATGACCTCGCGCCCTGTAAAAGTTCGATCGCGAATATCTCCCCAAATTTCATCAGGATTTAAATCCAGTTCATGCAGTTGATATTTTTCCCGAAATGCACTGAGAGATTCTCCAAAGCTAAGTTCGAGATGGTGCGGTTGTTTGCGGCGTTGAATGTATTCGCGCAAGGCGATTTCAACTAGGGTTTCGATCGGGATTTCTTGTTCTAGTTCGATCGCCTCTTGTAGCAGTTCCGTATCCACATTCAGGCTTGTCACCATTGGCTTTCCTCTTTTAACCGTTGTTTTAATTATAGGATGCGCGGCCCAGAAACCGGGTTTTTGCGAGAATTGTTGATGACAGCCAAAGACATGGGAAAAAACCCGGTTTCTACGGGTTGTGCGCGTGGGTGGCCAGAAACCGGGTTTTTACGAGAATTGTTGGTGATAGCGTAGAAACTCAAAAAAACCCGGTTTCTTAGATTACGGCGCACGGCCAAAACTCCCCACCAACCAAAAAATCCTGTCACAATCAAATGAAGACTACGGGGAGACAAAAGATATGACGCGAGAAGAGTTATTGCAGTTAATCGACAAAGCGGCTGATGAGGGCCAGACAGAATTGGATTTGGCGGGGTTGGGGTTGGAGGAATTGCCGCCGGAGATTGGCAAGTACACGCAGCTTGAGACTTTGCTGTTGGGGAAATTTGATATGATAGTTTCAGGAAAATAGGTTAAAATCAAGGTTAAAATTGTGCTAGAGGTTTTTTATGGCTCAATTCACGATCGAAGTTCCTGATACACTTTTACCACAACTAGAGCAACTCCAAGACCGACTACCAATACTATTAACGCAATGGCTATCAATTGCCAATCTGTCCAAGCAAAATATCACAGATAGATCGATCGCAGTTGAAGAAGTGCTGGATTTTTTGATGACTCAACCAACACCTTTGGAAATTTGGAACTTCAAGGTTTCAGAAACAGCTCAACAGCGATTGCGAGAATTGCTAGAACGGAATCGAGAAGGTGGCTTGAATGAAAGCGAAACCGATGAACTTGACAGTTATGAGGAGTTAGATAGGCTGATGCAAATGCTGAAAATTCGTGCATATTCTACTCTTCTACCTCTAGCTTTCTAACAATGACCTTAAAGATTTCACCTGCTTTACGCAGGGAGGTATTTCAGCGGGCAGAGGGAAGATGTGAGTATTGCAGATTGCATCAGGATTTCTCGATTTATACCCACGAGGTCGATCATGTAGTTGCGATAAAACATGGTGGAAAAACAGTGCTAGAGAATCTGGCTTTATCGTGTTTGCCATGCAATCGATACAAGGGTTCGGATTTAACCAGTATTGATCCGCAGACGGGAGAAATTACGCGATTGTTCGATCCGCGATCGGATGTTTGGTCAGAGCATTTTATCTTGGAGAATGGCAGGATTATCGGCTTAAGTGCGATCGGGAGAACAACGGTTTTTCTACTGAAGTTCAATATAGTGACTGCGATTAGGAATCGTCAGTTATTTGGCAATTTTAATTAATGTTGGCGACGCGCGGGTGGCCAGAAACCGGGTTTTTGCGAAAATTATTGGTCACAGCCAGAGACATGGGAAAAAACCCGGTTTCTACGGGTTGTGCGCGTGGGTGGCCAGAAACCGGGTTTTTACGAGAATTGTTGGTGATAGCGTAGAAACTCAAAAAAACCCGGTTTCTTAGATTACGGCGCACGGCCAAAACTCCCCACCAACCAAAAAATCCTGTCACAATCAAATGAAGACTACGGGGAGACAAAAGATATGACGCGAGAAGAGTTGTTGCAGTTAATCGACAAAGCGGCTGATGAGGGCCAGACAGAATTGGATTTGGCGGGGTTGGGGTTGGAGGAATTGCCGCCGGAGATTGGCAAGTGCACGCAGCTTGAGACTTTGCTGTTGGGGAAGTTCGATGAGGAGAAACGAAAATGGGTTGGGAATAAGTTAACTGAGTTTCCTGATGTTGTTCTTCAATTAACGAACTTAAAAATACTTTCCCTCCGTCAAAATCAGATTACCTCCATCCCAGAGGCGATCGGGCAATTATCGAATCTAACAGAGCTTGACCTCAGAAACAATCAGATTACCGTCATCCCAGAGGCGATCGGGCAACTGTCGAATCTGACAAAGCTTAACCTCAGTGAAAATCAGATTACCGTCATCCCAGAGGCGATCGGGCAATTATCGAATCTGACAAAGCTTAACCTCAGTGAAAATCAGATTACCGTCATCCCAGAGGCGATCGGGCAATTATCGAATCTGACATGGCTTGGCCTCTGGAACAATCAGATTACCGTCATCCCAGAGGCGATCGGGCAACTATCGAATCTGACAGTGCTTCACCTCAGTAACAATCAGATTACCGTCATCCCAGAGGCGATCGGGCAACTATCGAATCTGACACTGCTTTCCCTCAGTGACAATCAGATTACCGTCATCCCAGAGGCGATCGGGCAACTATCGAATCTGACAGAGCTTTACCTCAATAACAATCAGATTACCGTCATCCCAGAGGCGATCGGGCAACTATCGAATTTGACAGGGCTTCACCTCTATAACAATCAGATTACCGTCATCCCAGAGGCGATCGGGCAACTATCGAATTTGACTAAACTCGATCTTGAGAACAATAAAATTGAAAAGATTCCTGAATGCTTAGAAACACTGCCAAAACTTGAAAAACTCGATCTCCGCCGCAATCCCCTGCCCATTTCCCCAGAAGTTCTAGGCCCGGTAAACCTGAGCGAAGATCCCGGTACGCCCGCCACCATCTTCAACTACCTCCGCCAACTCCGCAGCGGCGAAGTCCTCCCCCTCAACGAAGCCAAAGTCCTCCTCGTCGGCCAAGGCAGCGTCGGCAAAACCTGCTACATAAGATTGACATAAAGCGGACAAGAATGACATCTCGGACACTTAAAACTTACTTCCTGCTTCTACGTAGGGAGTCGGCTCCTTCTACTCAGAGCGGCGTGAATTCAGGATTAGCCAT
>NZ_JAHRFC010000084.1:0-19127 GCF_020883015.1 Microcoleus sp. CAWBG640 | reverse complement strand
GGTTGTTAAACGCTGCGGTGGCGAAGATATTTGGCGGGTCACTGCCTGAGAAAATAGCTCGATGCCTGGGATTTATTTACCACACATAATGCCTCTTTCTCTCTTCTAGAAAGGGGCTTTGTTGTTTTTAGAGTTTATGCGTCCAGGACTGAATTTGAAGCTATTTGTCAGGTGCGATCGCACTTGACAAATAGCTTCAACTAATATCAAGTCCAGTGCCATCCTTCTAGCATCGGGGGGGGGCGGGTTTACGAGATTGTTTTTTTGAGACATAAATGCTTGGTAAAACCCGCCCCTTGTATCTTAAAAGAGTGAGTTAATCGATCGCCCTGATGGATCGCGATCGCGCGTCTGTGTTTATTGGTTAGGGGGTTATGAGAATCCGCCGCCTGTTGTGGTTTACTGATGGGATTAAGTCACCTTTTTCCCCCGATTACGACTCAAAAATTTAGCTCCTCTAGAAGCGACAAACTTAGCCCCTGCTGATACAATGGTTTGGTCTTGTTCCTGAGAGTTGACATCTTCATGTTTGTTTCCTTCTCTCAATTTACGACCCAAATATTTAGCTCCTTTACGACCGAGAAACTTAGCTCCTGCTGATAAAATGGTTTGGTCTTGTTCCTGAGAATTGTTTAGGTTTTTGATATCTTGTTTGTCTCTCCCAAAACTAGCAATAAATTCAAAAGCTGCTATCAAGCCTACTAGCAATATTAGCACCACCAAAACTATCGGTATCAGCAATAATCCCAGCAATAGTACAGCACCCTTACCCTTCAGACTAACCAAGATGATGGTGATAATGTTCTCCCACCAAGAACAGCCCCAGCGTCCACAAAATTCTGCCAAAATTAGTTGCATTAGATTTTAACTCCTTAAACTGTATGTCCCTAACTTTTTTGTTCCAACCGTGCTTTGTGCTTTCCTAAATAAAAGTAGCGATCGCACTTTTGTATCTAAATAAAATCAGAGCGATCGCACTTTGGTAGAAATAGCGATCGACCTGGTAAATTTAACTAAGTGTCAATCACTTTGGCTAAAGAATGTGGTGCTGGTGGAGACTGAGAAGGTCGAGGGATATAGGGAGGTTTAGGACGACAAGCTTCTATAATTTCGTTCCGAAAGTGGTTGAGTTTATCATTTTTTGTGCAAAACAGAATGAGATTATTACTACTCGTGTAAATGGCAATATAACGCTGTTTTACGACAAAAGCTAACACAATGAAGATAATACCAATGAAGAAGAACCAGAGGGTAAAAATTCCGAGTACGAGTAGCCACCAAGTACAGCCTTCCCCAATTTCAACTGCTTTGACATTTTGAATGAGAATGACAATTTCTTTTATTTCTAAGTCAAAAAATGAATTGAAATTTCCTTGTAAGGTGTCCCCAACAATTTTAAGAGTTCCTGTTCCACTGGTTCGGACGGGAACTGCACCGACTAATTGACCGGGAATACCAGTGATTTGCGTAACTGATTTAGACTTCATGTCTTTGAGTGTTGTAGGAAAAAGTATTAGATAGGTGAGGATTATTTGTTTTAAATCTTGCTGGCACTTACCTCCTGGATTGAATGCGGTAAGGTGCGCAGTGCGCACCCTACATAATTATGTTTTGCGTCCAAGATTGAATTAGGCAATGGTGTAGAAGTAGGCTCGACCTTCTTTAGTTAGAATTGCTTGACCTAATGCTACAAGTACCACTAATACTTCCTGAGCGTAGTAGTCAAGTTTATGACCATATTTATAGGGGAGATTAAAGTTTTTAGCGACGGGCTTGAGAACGGTAGAAGCATCTTCTGGTGTAACTTTACAACCCTTTAGTTGGTTGTATAGATACTCCACAGCTTTGTCAGGAATGTCGTAAGAGTAAGTTACTTGTTCTCTATTTTGATTAATTTGCTCTACTCGGTAAGAATCCTGTTGGTAGTAGACTCGGTGACTGTTACGCAGTTCGACTTGTCCGATAAACTTAATCAATGATTCCTCCTGGTTTAGTTGAGCGATCGCATTTTTATAATTTCGTTTTGTAGCGGTAAGGTGGGCAATGCCCACCTACAGATAGAGCTTGTGCGTAAATTATGCTCGTATTTAGAAAGAGATGGTTTACGAAGCCTCATTCTACCTATCTATTAACAGCCAAACTCTTCGTCAAGTCTGCGTTTCATTTCCCCAGAGATAGGTAAATTCCGAATTTCTCCGCACAGACGCGATCTGGATTCTCCGTTTTGAAGGCGCTGTCTGTAAATCCCAATTAGCACTGCTTCAAGACCATACTTAGACAATGTTTCTGTAGCTAAACCGATGATTCCCAGCAGTGCAATTCCGCCTAACATACCTGCTGGACCACCCACAGCGGCGAGTGGGACACCTAACAATGCTAAAGCTGCTGTAATTGCAGCCCCACCTGTTAAGCCTGTAGTTGCCATTACAATTAGCAGAATGATTGCGGGTAATCCCAATGCAGCAGCTTTTCTAACCAATTTATCCATTTTACGAGACCTCACTTTTTCAATTAAAATGTCCATTCATGATCTGGATCGTCAAGGGCTGCTCTGACAGATGTCAAATTAGCAAGGTCTTTGAACGGACTAGAATTAGCTATTTCGGTAATTGAAGTCATGGCTAAAGCTAACTGGTTATTATCACCGATCGCTATTGCCTCATCTACCTTTTCAAACAGAAATTTAAAGTTCTTAGCACGTTCATCAAACGAGCCTTCAAGATAGTTAATTAAAGCATCGCGTTTTGCTTGAATGTCGGCAATCGTTGCTTTTTCCCAAGCTTCGATGCCACGCCGTTTAGTCTGCTCTTGCTCTGCAACTATTTTGTATTCGGTGTAAGCTTCAACAACATCGCGGAAGCACTCAGCCGCGGCGCCGGGATTAAAGATTTCTACAGGAATTTTTTTAGCTATCATTTCTATTTGCCTGGTTAAGTAGTAAGGTGGGAAATGCCCACCTTACAAATAGATTTTCTGCGTAAGTCTTGAGACTACTTCGATCGCGATTTCTATTTCCCTGGTAAAATCCGATATTTCTCCAAAACCTTCACAGTGCCGAGGTTAAGCTTACCGTCACTGTTTAAAACAGGGGTTTTCAACATTTCTACAAGTCCCTTCATCAGAAGTCCTACCTGTTGGAACTTCTCAGCATCTCTCTTGGGATTAAAAGGCTGAGATTCCAGTTGACTCAAAGCTTCAACAGCACGAGTGTTCATAGATCCAAACACTCCTCTCAATTCAGTAATCCGCTGTCTTACCTGTTTAGCAAAGTCCTTAGCAAGTTTCATGTCTGCGATCGCCTTGTTGACTTGAGCTTCATGCTCTCGCGCCTTTGTCATCGCTTTCTCGCCTTCACTAGCAGCAAAAAAGCCACCGATCGCCAAAGCTGGTAAAAGGGTGATACCGCCTAATACAGCAGCACCCACAGCCATACCGCCGCCACCAGCCGCGACCGCTCCACCGCCAAACCATGCTAAAGTTGCATTCCAAGCAGCCGCTCCACTGAGAGTTGAGATAGCTGTTCCCGTGCTGGCTGCTCCTAGTGAAGTAACAGCACCAATAGCACCGCCGTAACCTGCTGCGGCTGCTCCTGCGGATTTAACACCAGCCATAAAATATTGTTCTGCTCCTACCGCCGCAGCTTTGTACTCCTTCATCTGCTGAACTGAAAAATCCATCCCTTCTAAAAGCCGCTTTTCACTTTCTGAAGCCTTCCGACCACTATTTTCAAGGAAGGTAACAAAGCGCTTAATTGTGCTTCTTATGACATTCAGTTGAAGTTGGCCATACTCTTCTGCCAATTTGTTTGTGGCTGCTTCTTCTCTTTTCAAATCTTCAACCGCACGCTCGAATCGCTCTTGAGCTACCTTGGCGAGTTCATTAGCTTTTTGACCTGGATAGAATGAAACCATAAAGTACCTCCGATTTATGGACTTTGACTAAAACGATTCCTAGATTCAGTGAGAAGCGATCGCAAGTTTAAACTTCCAACTATTAACCAGGGGAAAGTCAAAAAATTATGCAGACACCCACGGGAAAGTTTGCCATCTGCCAGAGTATCTGGCCCTCAACCGCCCCGATCGACCGCTAAATCATTTAACTGAGAATTAGCCTAGCAGGTTTTCCAGCAACGGTCAAGTATATGAGTCAAGTAAATCTCAGTAAAAAGAGAAAACTACCCAGAGGGATGGGTCGCTCAGCCACTTCAGCATTCTGATACAGCGAAGTCTAATACCCTCAAAGGCTTGACTAAAGGCTTAGCCCCACAAATATCCATTTTTGATGCGAACCCAGGAGTGAGGTAGCAGCTTTGTCATTGACGAGAGTCTGGCTATTCTGCTCTCCCTGTCGTAAGATAGATCGCCGGTCATTATCTCAGTAAAGTGAGATAGGGCGGATACAATGAGAGAGCAAGGCGGAGAGGTTGTGGACACCAAGGGCGATTGCAGTCCTGGGCGCATCAGACCAAAGAAACCGGGTTTTTTACTTGAACTGTCGGCTTTGAGCGGAGGATTTGCGTAAAAAAACCCGGTTTCTGACTACCAAGGGCGATCGCAAACCTCCTGTTCTACCAGCAAAATCTTATATAAAACGATGTTTTGTAGTAATCTAATACAATAGACATCGCAAGAATTGCAAGCTTTGAACAGGCAAGATGCCTGTTCCACAATAAATATGGTCGATGTCTAATGATTCCCCAAAACTTTTTAAGAAATCTAGCCACCAATTTAGGTATTTCCGACAACGAATTTGAGGCACTCTCCAGGGCGATTCAAGGCGAACCGATGGATGCGATCGCACAAGAACTAGGAGTCAGCAAAGAAGCGCTTCAGAAAAGACTCGGTGAGGTTTACAAAAAATTTCAAATTGTGGGTCGAGGGCCAGGAAAGCTGGCTAGATTACAGCAAATCCTCATTTCACAGTATCAACAGCAAGTCGCTAATTTTAGTAATGGTACAGCCAGCGATGGGATTTCTGTTAAAAATGACACGGTAAAGTCTGCTGTCTGTGCTGACACTAACCCGCCCATCAGCGAAGTTATTCCTTCAGAGACAGCGGCGAAAACACGCCCCCGGATCGATTGGGGTGAAGCGCCTGATGTCCCTATTTTCTACGATCGCAGTGCTGAACTTGCCACTTTAAAGCAATGGATAGTCAACGATGGTTGTCGATTAGTTGCACTACTGGGAATGGGAGGAATTGGCAAAACTGCATTGGCCCTCACCGCAGTACAACAAATTCAGGGTGAGTTTGATTATTGCATTTGGCGATCGCTCAAAGAACGCCCGTCCATGTCAAATATCTTATTCGATTTAATTCAATCCTTGTCTCCCCAGCCAGAAACCCACTTACCAGAGAATACGGAAAAGAGAATCTCTTTATTGCTCAAATACCTACGTTCCTCACGGTGTTTGTTAGTATTCGATGAACTTGATAGCATCCTCCTTCAGGGCGATCGCTATCAACCAGGATACGAAAATTATGCAGACTTATTCCAGCGAATAGTAACATCACGCCATCAAAGTTGTTTGCTACTCACCAGTTGGCATCAACCCCTAGAACTTAATTCGCTCGTAGAACAAAGTTCACATATTAAATTATTACAACTAAATGGCTTAGACGAGCAAAGCGCTCTAAAAATTCTCTATTCAGCCAAAAGGTTTTCTAGTAGTACCGAAAACAAGTCATTTTCAGAAATGAGCCAATTATACGGTGGCAATCCCTTACTTTTAAAGATTGTCACCGCTAACTTTGCTGACTTATTTTCAGGGAATATCACCCAATTAATCCAGCAGACAACCTTAGTTATACAGCCGATTCTGCGAGATTTTTTGCAAAAAACTAGCGCTGATTTATCAGATACAGAAATTTACCTAATCGGTTGCTTAGCCTTGAGAAGTAAACCATTCAGCACCAATGATTTGAAATCAAATATAGCCTTTGCTGGAGAAATATCTGACTTGCAACCAGTTTTAGAATCACTCATTAAACAAGCATTTTTAGTAAAAATTATTGAAGCCGGAGAAGATAGTTTTACCCTGAATCCAGAAATAAAAAAACACATAATTCATCAATTGATTGCCAAATACCTCAATCAACTGGGTCATAAAAAGTATTTGTCAGGAGAGTTCCAAACTGCCAAAGCTTACTTAACCCAAGCCATCAGATTTAATCCTGACTTAGCCGCATCTCACTATAACTTAGGAGCTACTTACGAACAGTTGCAAGATTTATCTACGGCACGAATTCACTATCAAATCGCCGCCGGATTTAACAACCGAGGGGCTTATGCAGCGATCGGTAATTTAGCACGTTTGGAAATTATATCGGGAAATGTGGAGACAGCAATTAACCTGATATTGCCGATTTTAGAGAAAGTCAAAGACAATCTGGTTCTAGCGGCTTTGCACAAAAACCTGGGGTGGGCTTACTTCCTGCAAAATCGCTATAACGATGCTGAGTTACAGCTTTTAAAATCGATCGCTCTCAATCATCTTCACCCACCGACTTATTATATTTTGGCACAAGTGAAAGATGCTCAAGGCAAGATCCAAGAAGCATTAGTTGATTATGATAATTTTTTGAAGTGCGATCGCGGCGATCGCAAACCTCAAGGAACGCATTGGAGACTGCCGGAATTAGATATTTGGAAAATCACAGCACGCCAGCGCTTGAATTATCCCCCTAATTCGCAGTCTCCAAAATTAGAGATTTAGTTCGCGATCGCATCAATACCAAAGAAACCGGGTTTTTGCGAAAATACTGGGTTCCCACCGACAGATTCGGTAAAAAACCCGGTTTCTTCGATAGGCGTGCGTAAGTCCGGTTCGTAAAAAAACCCGGTTTAACTAACATCTTGCACCATTCTCAATAAAGGGGTTATTGGTGGGGGAGGGCGGGTTTATTTAACCTGTTTGCTAGCTTCAAAGCTTTTGGCGAACCCGCCCCTACAGGTTATTGAAAATGATGTAAAATCTGAATTTAATCGGCCCAGGAGCGTCCAGGACTAGATGACTAGCGAAGGTTAGGTGGAACAATAGGATCGTCATCTTCATCCTCACTTTTTTTGGTTTGAGGTTGAAAAATCTCTCCTAGCGGGGGATAGGATATGAGTCGATAAAATGCTGTCATTGCTCGTTTCTCCGTTAAGGTGAGTCAGAAATTTTGGGAGAAGCGAGTTGGCCAACTGCGCTTTTCTATTAACCAGGGCCAAGTCGAAAAATTATGCAGGTTTTTGGGGGGAAATGAAAAAATTTTTGGTGAGAAAGCCGGTTTCTCACCAAAATAGTGCGTTACAGCCCGCCGAAATCAGGGGTAGTCAGAAACCGGGTTTTTTACGAAAATACTTGCTTACAGCCCGCAGAAATGGTAAAAAACCCGGTTTCTTTGGGCTTGATGCGTCCAGGACTGTTTGAGTTAGCGCAAGCCGGAACAGGTGAAAGCGGCCCAGTAGGAGGGGTGAGAGAAGGGAAGAGGTTTCTCGATCGCATCTTTGAATTGGTTCTTGGTGCTCCGAAGACGTTCTGCTACCTTTGTGTGTTGCTTGTATTGGTCATACCAGTTGATATAAGTTTCACTTCCTTTGACTTCGCGATCGCGAGACTCTTTAGCTGCTTTTTTTGCTTTTTCGGCCGCCCTAAATTTACTCTCAAGTAATGGTATTAGCTGCTGCTGGTATTCACTGAGTGCTTGACCGCTAAGCGATCGCAACTTTTCTTGGGCTTGTTGTAGAGAGACAATGCGACTTTTTCCTTGCTGTCGGTATTGGTGGTAAAAAATAGAAAATAGTGCGGTTGCTAAATCGTCAACAGCCCAAAGGGTAGCGATAACACTTCTCGCACCAGCACATAAGAAACCAGTGGAAAGAGTCAGAACATCATCTGTTATTTCAGTTAAACCAAGATTTGTTTCACAGCAAGAAAGGAAAACATCCTCCAAGTTAGGGAACCTCCAAGCCGGAGTTAAGAGTTGCCCCAGGGTAATCGATCCATCACCTAAAAATAGCTTTGATTCTAAAGGATTATCAAAGCGAGATTGGGCATGATGACTAGAATGAAGACCGGAAACTTGCTCTACCAAGCGCCGATAATTACTGACAGTTGCTTGAGAGCGACCGCGCAGCCGTCGTTCTTCAGGAATGCTATATATTTGAGCGAGTTGAGAACATTCAAAACTCACACAAGGTAGGTCTTCTGTCGCATCTTCCACGGTTCCGTACCTCAGTTTAACTTTGGTTTGAGGGCGTTTATGACAAAATTCTAAAACTTGGCAACTGGGAGCATAGCGTATGAGAAATCTATCTCCGAGGTATTGGTCATTATCAATAGGTAAAGCGCTAAATGGAATTGAATGTAGGTAAATATGAGGTACTATAATCAGTTCTTCAATACCACTTAGGTGGTGTTCAATTAGTTGTTTTAAATCGAGAGACTGTGCTAATTGAGATAGAGTTGATTGCAGAGAGTTTTGCCATTCCGCTTTATTCTGCACGTAGGGAAGTAACCAGCGCTCGAAAATCCAGGTTTGCAACCCTTTGTCTTGCTCTAAACAAGTATGACAAGTAATTCGATCGCGTTTGATGACAAAGATGTGAGTATTTTGGTAAGTTGTGTAAAAACTCAGGATAGCTGTTGTTTGATGTTCGATCAATTGCTGAATATGAGCTAAATTAGGAGCTGCGACTTTTATTTCTCCGGCCAATACGGGATCTAAGCGCCTGAGTTGTTCCCAAACTTGTTGTTTCTGAGCTTCTAATTGAGCGATCGATTCATTAATAGCAGCTAGAGCCGCACGGGAACGAGTGCTAATTTTCACATTTTTGAATTCTTGGTCAATCTTAGATAGCTGAGGAGAGCGGTAGGAATCTATTTGTTGTTGCAAAGTCTCATACTGCTGCAAATATGTTTGAATTTCGGGAGAAATTGATTCACCCTGATAAAGGTCATGGCTTGCCATTAAATCTACGAGGCGTTGGGAGCGCGATCGCTCTACATATTCAATGGCTTTATCTAACTGTTTGTTGTTGACGCAAGCCTGTATTGTATTAGCGTATACCCGAAAAGATGATTCTAAAATTTCCTGCCGCCGCTGTTCGCTACTTGTCCAAGAACGGCTAGTTTCTACCGCTTCAATAGCTTGACTATAAGCTTCAATAGCTTTCTCCCACTTTTCAGTTGTAAAAGCAATATTTCCGAGGCTTCTTCCTACTCGCAAACAATCGCGGGGAAAGGCTGCGGGAGTGTAAATTTCCAAAGCTAATTTAAAATGAGCAATAGCTTTTTCAGTTTCTCCTAGCTTTTCATAAGCCGCTCCCAAATTGGTCACAGTCATGGCCCAATCTTCCGGTAAGGCTTCGCGAGTATTTACTTGTAAAGCTTTTTGATAGCAATCGATGGCTGCTTTCAAGTTTTCTTCCCGCACTCCCTTCACTCGATGTGCATAAGCATTTCCCAAATTTACTTGTGCATTAGCCCAGTAATATGGATCTAATTCTTGACTGTAGACTTGCAAAGTTGCTTCACAAGAGCGAATAGCTTGCTCTAAGTTCTCGGCTCGATCGCCCGCATTTCTGTCCCGATAAGCATTGCCCAAATTTTGTTGGATTTTAGCCCAATTTAAAGGATGTGTTTCGCGGCTGTAGACTAATAATCCTGCTTGATAGCACTGAATTCCCAGTTCTATATTGGTGGCTGTCTCGCCCAAAATTCTGTTACAATAAGCATTACCTAAATTCATTTGTGTATCTGCCCAAGACTGAGGTGTTCCCTCACGAGAATCAACTTGCAATGCAGCTTGGTAGCAAGTAATTGCTCGATCGATATTTTCGGCTCGATCGCCCCGAATTCTGTCAAGATAAGTATTTCCCAGATTATTTTGAGTTTGCGCCCACAGTTGAGGCAATGCTTGATGAGTCCGAACTTGTAAAACAGCTTGGTAGTGTTGAATTGCCTGTTCCAAATTGTCCGCACGATCGCCTAGAATGCGTCTTAGATAAGCACTGCCTAAATTATCTTGAGTTTGGGCCCAGTCGATCGGTAATGCTGAAACAGTCCTGATTTCTAAAGCGGCTTTGTAACAGTGAATCGCTTGCTCTAAATTGTCAGCTTTCTCTCCCTTAATTCGTTGACTGTAAGCAACACCTAAATTGTTGTGAATACCCGCCCATAGCGGCGGAGATTCCTGTTTGGTTAAAACTTGTAGAGATGCTTCATAGCAAGTAATAGCTAACTCGATGTTGTGAGCCTGTTTACCCTGAATTCTCCGAAAGTAAGCAGCCCCTAAATTCACTTGAGTATTTGCCCACTTATAGGGGAAAGCTTCGCGGGTATTTACTTGTAAAGTAGATTGTAAGATAGCAATCGATCGTTCTAGATTGTCTGCGGGTTCTCCCTGGCTTCGCTCTTGATAGGCAATTGCTAAGTTGCTAGATGCTTTCGCCCACTGTTCGGGAAATGCCTCGTAAGTAAAGATTTGCAGTGCTGCTCGATAACATTGAATTGCTTGCTCTATGTTGTCAGACACATTACCATAAATTCGCTCTTTATAAGCAAGACCCAGATTATTTTGTAGGTGCGCCCGCATTAGCTGATTTTCAGGCTGGCTTAAAATTGGTAAGGCTGCTTCGTAACCGGCGATCGCAATTTCTAAATTATTCGCCTTGGAGCCTTGAGGGAATTTTTGAATTGCTTCGGATATTAGAGTAAGAATTGCTGCTAATGTTAAACACTGTTGAAATTCATATTCCTTATAAAACTCGTTGACTTTAATTCGCAAATAGAGAGCAAATTCTTCATTTAATAGCTCTATATTTTCTAGAAATAAGGGGTGAAATAGCTTATCATTTCCTTCACTTTTTGCCGCTACCAGCAGCAACTTCATTAGAAAATCGAAATAAGCTTGTTGTCGCTGTTCATCAATTTTTTTAGCGCTCATCGCCGATCGCCTCTATTTCAAATTGCCGGCTTTCTAGTATTCTCAATTGGGTGCATCTCATTTTTGCAAATATATTTGTAGGGGCGGGCGCATTGGTGTCAACTTAAGACTGAAAGCCTTGATAAATCTCGTTTTTAGCTGAGTCTAGATCCCCCTAAATCCCCACCCCCCCTAGCCCCCCCACCCCCCCCTGCCCCCCCCAAGGGGGGAGGGGGGAAGGGGGACTTTGAGAACACTCTTGTCCCCCCCTTCTTAAGGGGGGCTAGGGGGGATCTAGGCTTAATAGTCAAACAGCAGTCTCTGACTGGGTTTGACGTTAAGTTGACACCAATGGGGCGGGCGATGCCCCTACAGGAATTATATCTATAGCAATCCTAAATCATTTGCATAATTCTTGTAGGGGCAAACCCCCCGTGGTTGCCCGCTTTGGTCGGGGTAGGCACGCACCATCCACTACCCCTACATATTTTGCGAATCATTTAGGATTGCTATATTTAACATGACATGATATTAGCTCCAAATTTCTCTTAATTTTTCTAGCAATTCTTCAGCTAGTTCTAATAATTCAATTTCCCGATCGCCCTCATCAACATTTTCTCCCAATTCCCGATCGCTGGCTGCATAAACTCCCTCACCAGTAAAAACATCTTTAACAGCATAGGCTCTTTCATCTTCCGGTTCGTTGCCATAAATCTGTTCCAGTTGGGCAATAATCTCGGCTATCGATCGAGTGTTGAGTACATCTCTCACTTGCACTGCTACTGGATCGCCACTCAGCAAGAAACTATTGGCCAACTCCAGTCGCTCTAAATAATCTACGAAATCATCGAGGGTTTGAAGATTAGCGATTTGTATTTCTAAAGCCTCCACTGATGGTACAAATCCTAACAGTTTTGCTGAGTTTAATTGTTCCTCAAACTGAACGGCTACATAGCCAATGCGCTCTTCTGTTGCTTCTAGGGGAAGGGCGATCGCACTTTCCCCGAACCACAGAGGACGGCACTCCAATTTACCGATTCCTGGGAGTACCAAATCGGCGACATCCCATCGAGCACACATTATAGGCTGCCAGCTATCCCCTTGCTGTAGCTGGGGCTCGTAGGCTTGCCACTTCAAGTAACTGTAAACGGCATAAACAGCTAATGTATTGAGGTAAACTCGCTTGGCCACTTCCCGCTTGGTGGATGGGGGAGCGAGTGACAGGGTTTCTGTTGCTAATTGCTTCGCCAGACGGTGAGCTTCGGTACCGAGGGGAACTGTCAATCGGGGGGCTTCTGTGCTGTTCATTGTTCAAACCTCTCTTTGGTATCCTAGCTCTAGAGCGATCGCCTGGAGTAAGGGGCGACAGTTCCTTTCCCAATGAGATTTTAGAGTTTGATAGTTGATATTATGTTCTCTGGCGATCGCGCTAAACTTATCTGGCGGGTTTTTTAACAGCACTCTGGAACTGAGTAACTGACAGTTACAATTTGGATAGGTTTGAGGATGGCAATTCCGCAGTTTTTCATCAATATCTTCCTCCACGTACTGTTCCAATTTTAGACCAACCTGTTGTTGTTGTTCTAGTTCTATTTGTTCGATATAACCGTCAAGTCCGCTGCGCGTGGGAATCTCAAAATTTGTTGTTGCTAGAAGTTCCAGCAGGGAAGTTTCGGTTTGACTGTCTGTAATAGGTGCGTCTAAACTGCGATCGCCCTTTGCTTGTGAGTATAAATCTTTAAGTCGCCAGGAGAGGTAACTGTTGACCCATTGCAGCAAGCGCTTTTGAATCAAAGGTCGATCGCGATCGAAGCCTTGACATAGTTGTCGGTTTATCCATTCAAAGGTACGATTCAAAGCATCTAAATAGTCTGGGTGAGAGGATTTACCTAATCCCGGTAGTTGTTGAATTTCAACTAGCAGCAGATTCATCGCCTTTCGCCTTTTCGGACTTTTCAAGGGGTGCTGGCACGCCTGTGCAATCAGTCGGTACAGTTGTTCATCCATAGATACAGTTGCAATAAGGGGCTACCTCGCGGGGTGGGGGCGGGTTTATTTAACCTGTCTGCAAGTTTTAAAGCTATTGGTGAACCCGCCCCTACAGAATGGCTGACAATGATGTTGTCAGGTAAATTCTACCCATTTTATGGGGTGTTTGCTAATTCTAATTCCTCTTCTGATTCATCCCGGACTCTGAAGTACCAAAAAAGATTAGCAACAGCCAAATCAGAGGCTTTCTCCAAGTTCGACGATACTAAACTTTTATGACCTGCTATTTCCCCTTGCTCAATGATATAATCTTCATACTCTGGACGCTGCTCCCGATCGAGCATTAATTCCAATTGAGTGCGAAGCGCATAAAAATGAGACTTCGGCCGCAAATTTTCATAAAATAACTGTTCATCGGGTATTGCTAAAGCTGTTGTGGCTGAGTTTTTTTGATGCGTACCCAGTGTTACTCCCAGATTTATTAAAAAGTCAACGTAGCTTTTTCCATTTATTTTTATTTGTTAAGTATGACTCGTGATTTGTTGCTGTTGAGATGCCAGACTTCTTAAAGAAATCTGGCATCTGGGTATGTTGTTAACTAGCTGCTAACCCCATTCATTCTTTCTGTGAGAGCATTTCGGGCTTGTTCTCGATCGTCAAAATGAACTTTTTCAGTACCCAAAATCTGATAATCTTCGTGTCCCTTACCCGCAATCAGCACGCCATCTCCGGGTTTAGCATCCATAATCGCAGTGCGAATTGCAGCAGCTCGATCGCACTGGACGATGGGATTGACTTCCGGTCCAATTCCTGCTAGGATATCCTCCAAAATCCGCTGAGGAACTTCAGTGCGCGGATTGTCGGAAGTAACAACAGCTAAGTCGGCCAATTCTGCCACGATTTTACCCATTTTTGGACGCTTAGTGCGATCGCGATCGCCACCGCAACCAAACACACAAATCATCTGACCCGGAATAAACGGCCGCGAAGCCTTCAACAAGTTCTCCAAACTATCAGGAGTGTGCGCGTAATCGACAATTACACTAATATCTTGGTCGGCACTTATTTGCACCCGTTCCATCCGTCCCGGAACTCCCACAAATTCCGATAATTTCTCTACAATTGCCGACAAATCTAAACCCAACTCCAAAGCAGCACCAACAGCAGCCAACATATTTGATAAATTGAACTGACCAACTAAAGGCAAAACAAAAGCAGTTTTTCCTTTAGGAGTATGCAATAGTCCTTTAACGCCGTTGGGTTGATATTCCAAATCATCAGCATACAAATCAGCGGTTTTATCGCTAGTGCTGTAACTCCAAACTTGCTCAGAATTGAGACTTTTCATGATTCGCCTTCCGTAGGCATCATCAATATTCACAACCGCCCGACCTTTGAGATAATCTGGACTAAACAAAAGCGATTTTGCATTAAAATAATCTTCCATATCGCTATGGAAATCCAGATGGTCTTGAGTCAAGTTGGTAAACACGGCAACATCAAAATTACAGCCCAAAACACGCTGCTGTACCAAAGCATGAGAACTGACTTCCATCACCGCATATTTACATCCATCCCTGACAGATTCTGCTAATTCTTTTTGCAGATCCACAGCAAAAGGTGTGGTGTAAAGTGCGGTTTTTTCATAGCCAGGCCAGCGAGTATAAAGCGTGCCGAAAATCGCCGCAGGTAACTGCATTTGATTCAGCAAAAATTCGATTAAATGAGTAGTTGTAGTTTTGCCATTAGTACCCGTAACACCAACCAGTTTCAATTGGCTAGCTGGACTACCGTAAAATGCCGTTGCTATTTGACCGCAAACTTGAGCCATATCCCCTGCTGGAATCACACAGGGAACCTCTTCTAGCCCCCCCTTGCCAAGGGGGGGTTGGGGGGGTATTTTTTGGGCGGCTGAGGTGGAAATTATGGCAGCTACAGCACCAGCCTCGATCGCACTTTGCCAAAAATCTCCCCCATCTACCCGCGTTCCCGGCATTCCCAAAAACAAATCCCCCGACTTACAAGCGTGGGAATTAGTCGATAAACCCTGGACTTCCGCATCGAGGGCGGGATGTTGCAAGTCAAAAGAAATGCTGGGAACCGCTGCTAATAATTCTCTCAATTTCATGTCAATCACTCCTCATTAAACTGTGTTGAATCTATTTTGACCCATCGCTTTGTAAATATTTCTGTAACATTTGCTCCAATTGTGCGACTGTGCAGCGCGGAGAAGGACGGGGTAATTGTTCTAGGGGCGAGGATGCAACATCGGCAGAATTGTTTCCGAGAGGGTACACTTTAAACAAAACTGGCACTTCGTACTGGTAAGCTTGAAACCAGTCATCATGTTGGGTAATATCTCGCACTTCCAATTGAAACTTGATGCTTTCAATCTGTTCCAGTTTTTCTTGCAACCCTTCGCACAAGTGGCATCCAGGTTTGCTGTACAAAATCAATCTCATCATCTACTACAATTAGACTCGATCTTAAATTTTCCAACCTGCGATCGCAAATTGGCTAACTACACTTAGCAATCCACCAAGCCCCGCATCATTAATGTGAGTATACGATCGAGTCTATCTTAGCATTTTTACTGACACCCTAATGTTTCTTGCTATAAACTTGACTAATAAATTATTTTTTTGTAGAATGTATAAATAGCCCTACAAACAGGAGGCAGTATGAACTGCACCGAATACGTCGAAGCCAAACGAAAAGCAGCTAAAAAAATCAGTGCCGACATTCGAGAACGCTGGAACAATCGCATCGTTAAGCGAGAATTACACTTGATGGGTGAAGCGGGGGCCCTACAATATTTAGCTGATTACGGGCGCGGTATTGGTACGGCGAAAGTGATTAGTTTTGCACTCTGTGCGGAGTCGGAAGGATATCCAGACATGGCGATGGGATTTTGGAAAAAAGCTTTTGAATTGGAAACTGGACAACAGCCACTCGCTCTCAAGGAAGAACCCAATGCTACCACCAATCTCGTTGCCAACGCCAAATCAAATTCCGCCCCCAAAATAGAAACAACTGTCAACAATCCCATAATTGCCCAATTACCGCCACACTTACAGCCGGGAAAAGTTGTGACAATGCAGCCGGTAGACGCACCGAATGCACGTTCTTATTACATCGAAAATTCAGATTATTGGGGACAGCCAAAACGCGACGGCAATCGAGTAGTGGCGATCGCCACTCCAGACAAAGTATACTACCAATCGCGATCGACAAACCTACGCCAACAGCCATCCATTGAAATAGAGCAAGCATTAATTGACACAGCAACTAAAATAGGCATCTTTGTTTTAGACGGCGAACTATATTACAAAAGCTGTACCGGCAGCGAACACCGCACAGGCTCCCAAGCTGCTACAGTTAATATAGAAAGAGGTTTTCCCACCCTGGCACCCTCAGCAATTTATGCTATTTTTAAATGTTTGTTTTACCAAGGAAATGACCTAACTCCGTTGCCGGAATCAACACGAATTGCTGCGGGAGTAGAAATTGGCGAAATGCTGGTAAATTTATCTAAAGAATTTGAAATTGTACCGACCTTTCGCACCGCCACCGAAAAACTTGTACTAGCAAATCAGCAAGAATCGGAAAATAAAGAAGGCGAAGTGTGGGTTTTGCATAACTGCCCCTATGTAGGGGGAAAAGATATCAAAAAATTCCCCATGGTGAGGACAAAATATTGTCTGGAATTCGAGCTGTGGATTGTGGGGTTAACACCGACAAAAGTTGCGGGCAGGCCCTTTAGTGCGATCGAAGTAGCTCAAGAAAATCAGGGCAAATTAGTGCCAATGGGAGCAGTCGGAACCGGGTTTAGCGCCACAGAAATGCAGGAAATTAGCCGACTCTATGAGGCGAATCCCAAAAACGTCAAAATTAAAGTGCGATCGCAAGGTTTGACAGAGAGTGGCAAACTGTGGCACGCCCGATTTTTGGAGTTATGTTAACAGAAGCTTTTATAGGGTATACGCTCCTACTTTCAAGCGCAGATGTAGATAGAGTGCCTAAGTCCTGAATACAAAAAAAGCCACATCAAATAAGTTAAAAAATATCCAAATTCATCAGCCCTAATCCCCCTTCATACATAAAAAATCCCACTTTTAGCAAAACATGAATCCAAACACCGCCATTTACCCTTAAAATAAAAAAGACTGACTAGCCAACAAAGCCCTATGTTTGAAGCCCTTGCCGATCGACTCGAATCCACCTGGAAAAAACTGCGCGGACAGAATAAAATCTCCGAGAGCAACATCCAAGACGCGCTCAAAGAAGTCCGCCGCGCCCTCCTGGAAGCAGATGTCAACCTCCAAGTCGTCAAAAACTTCATCGCCGAAGTAACGGCCAAAGCACAAGGAGCAGAAGTAGTCTCAGGCGTCCGTCCCGACCAACAATTCATTAAAATAGTTCACGACGAACTCGTCCGCGTCATGGGGGAAACCAACGTACCCCTCGCCATCGCCGACAGCGGGCCCACCGTCATCCTGATGGCTGGTTTGCAAGGCACCGGTAAAACCACAGCCACCGCCAAACTAGCACTGCACCTCCGCAAACAAAATCGTACCGCATTGCTGGTGGCAACCGACATTTATCGACCAGCCGCGATCGACCAATTGCTCACCCTAGGCAAACAAATAGACGTACCAGTATTTGAACTAGGTACTGATACTGACCCCGTAGAAATTGCCCGCCAAGGCATCGAACACGGCAAACAACTAGGCGTCGATACAATCATCGTCGATACAGCAGGCCGCCTGCAAATCGACCAAGACATGATGGGAGAATTAGGCCGCATCAAACAAACAGTACAACCCCACGAAACACTGTTAGTTGTAGATGCCATGACAGGCCAAGAAGCAGCAAATTTAACCCGCACCTTTCACGAACAAATCGGCATTACCGGCGCAATCTTAACCAAATTAGATGGCGACAGCCGCGGCGGAGCAGCCTTGTCAGTACGGCAAATATCCGGTGCCCCAATTAAATTTGTCGGAGTCGGCGAAAAAGTGGAAGCATTGCAACCATTTTATCCCGATCGCATGGCATCGAGAATACTCGGCATGGGCGACGTCCTCACCCTAGTAGAAAGAGCCCAAGAAGAATTCGACATCGCCGATGCCGAAAAAATGCAAGAGAAAATGCTGACGGCAAAGTTTGACTTTACCGACTTTCTCAAACAAACCAGACTGCTAAAAAACATGGGTTCCCTAGGCGGCATCATGAAAATGATACCAGGGATGAACAAACTCTCCGACGAACAAATGCGACAAGGAGAAGTGCAGCTAAAACGCACCGAAGCCATGATTAATTCCATGACAGTGGAAGAACGCCGCAATCCCGAACTATTAGCAAGTTCACCCTCCCGCCGCCGTCGCATCGGAAAAGGTGCAGGCTATGCAGAAAACGACGTCACCAAACTCGTGAGCGATTTCCAAAAAATGCGTACCATGATGCAGCAAATGAGTCAAGGTAACTTTACAGGTATGGGAGGATTACCGGGAATGCCAGGAATGCCAGGAATGGCAGGAATGCAGCCCGGTGCCCGTGGCTACATGGGCGGCCAACAACAGAAAAAGAAAAAGAAAAAAGATAAACCCAAAAAAGGTTTCGGACAATTGTAAAAAGTAGATACAAGGGGCGGGTTTCAGCAACAATAATTGCCTAAAACCGATAATCTCCTAAACCCGCCCCCACTCAACTCTTCCTTCGCGTCTTCGCGGTTCAATAATCAACTCTCAAAACAGGCTTCTAAGAACCTTGAATCGCTTGTTTAAATTCCCGCATCGCCTGAAGGTGATTTTCAATATTAATACACCGCGCCAATAATACAATATCTAAATCTGGCAACACCAAAGAGCGATCGACCTCTGCATATCCATCAGCCCCCAACGAATACAAACGCAGTCTACAATTTTCCCAAAACCAAACTTCAGGAATTTGCAGGCGTTTGTAAGCTTCCAACTTGTCAATACCGCCGCTAGTCACCACCACTTCCACCACCAAATCAGGAAGTTCTTGATTAGGCCCCAATTCGTAAGACAAATCCGCTTCTCGCTTCACCCTTCCAGTTTCACTTTCTAGTGTCACCGAACCCGTTGGCGTAAAATCAATCCCTCCGAATTCCAAATACAAATCCAACAGCGTTGAAATCCGCTGCTTAACAGTTTCATGTTTTTTTCCAGGCATACGTCTAATCTCCAATACCCCATCTAAAA
>NZ_JAHRFC010000083.1:0-19434 GCF_020883015.1 Microcoleus sp. CAWBG640 | reverse complement strand
GGCAACCGGGCCATGACTCGCTACGAATTTGCTGCGGGATTAAACGCCTGCTTAGACCAAATCACCAAACAAATTGGTACATCAACCGCGAATTTAGTCAAGAAAGAAGATTTACTTGCCGTCCAAAAATTGCAAGAAGACTTTGCCGCCGAATTAGCGACATTAAGGGGACGAGTTGATGCTTTAGAAGCACGTACTTCCGAACTAGAAGCCAACCAATTTTCGACTACAACTAAACTCAGTGGATTTGCCTGGTTCAACGTGACGGGAGCTTGGGCAAATGATAAAATTAGAGTAGAAACTACCGACACAAAAGCTGCTTTACCGATTCGTCCAGCCGGACGAGACCCTGTAACAAATAGACCAATTGTGCAGAAAGTAGACAACCCAGAAGTTACCTTCAGTCAGTTAGTTTGGTTGACTTTGAATACTTCTTTTACTGGCAAAGACCAGTTGATAACGCAATTAGCAGTAGGTAATGGCAATTCCCCAGCCAATCAATTTACTTCTGCGGGTTTGTTCAATACATTTGGAACTCCGTTTCTGGATCAAACAGCAGGAAGCAATCCTAATGAAGTAATCCTGCGAGAACTTTCCTATCGGTTTCCAGTTACTAACAAATTACAATTAGTAATCGGCCCAAGAATTAATTTTTATCGTTACTTTGACAACAATAAATTTAACTTTTTTGTCGATGGTGCAAGTAGCTTTAATTCTAACAACAGCACCTTGTTAACTGCTACTAAACGCGGTGCTGGTGCTTTGGCGTTGTGGGAACTGAGTCGCCAATTTAAACTGGGTTTCGGTTATTTGGGGGAGAGTATGGAATTTTTACCTTCTTCCGTATTTAACTCAGCTTCTAATCCATCTCAAGGCTTGTTTAATGCGACGAATACGAGTACAGTTGAGTTAACCTTTAGTCCGAGCGATCGGGCAAATTTGCGCTTTCTCTACTCTCGTTCCAACATTCGACAAATAGGCGGACTAATTGGTGCCCCGGTTGGTAAACCGATTAATGGTTTGGCCGATGACGGTTTCGGCGGGAAAGTTGGCGATGCTACTGCGAATACTTTTAGTTTCAATTTCGATTGGTCTGTCAGTCGCCGTTTCGGTCTGTTCGGTCGCTATGGCTACGGCGAAACCAATATATTTCCCCGAACTAATCGACCTGATGGCACGATTAAAACTCAATCTTATCAGTTAGGAGTAGCGTTTCCCGATTTAATCAAAAAAGGGGCTTTGTTTACGATGTCATTTTTAGTACCCTTCGACGTTACCGGCGGTCGCAGATTTCTGATTTCTGGGGGCGGCAATGGGGGTACTCAGTATGAAATTGAAGCAAATTATTATTTACCACTTACGGACAATATTTCGATAGTGCCTGCACTTTATGTGATTGGTAATGCCAATAATTTTGACAACAATCCGACTATTTTTGTAGGCAATTTGCGGACGCAGTTTAGTTTTTAAGATCGACAATGATAGAGGGAAAGCCCTATTGAAAAACGGGGTTTTTATATCAAATCCGTTGACATCGGAATTATTATTTCTCTCTTCTCTTTCTCTGTGTCCTCTGTGTCCTCTGTGGTTTAATAATTCCGATAAAACCGGAATTAATATTACCCAATTTTTTGATAAATAAAACCCCCCTTGCTTAAACAAGGGGGGCTAGACGCATAAAGTACGTCGGATTCTCCTTACATCGAAGAACCTAAACCGGCATAAGCACCGTAGAAGAAAAGAGCCAAAATGCTTAGAGCACCGAGGCCAGCTACAGTAGCTACTAGCCACAAAGGAATTCTGCCACCACTAGACATAGCCATAACCTCACTATTTCACAACTAATTGAGACTTCCCGGCTTTTGGGGGCAGGGATTATCAAGAAACTACCCCATGGTAATTCTTAAAGGCATTGTCAAACTGCCTTTAATCGACATCAAATTGAAACACCAGTTAGTTAAAGAAATAACTGGAAAACAAAATACCTAAAACAAAAATCAGCAACAAACCCAAATAAAGAGAAGTCCGGTTTAATTCAACAGGCTGCTCATTGGGATTAGGAACGCGCTCAGGCATTGTAAACTCCTATCTATCGTTGAATAAATTGCATTGCTGCGATCGCGCCCAAAAAGAAAAGAGTTGGGACACCTAAAGTATGAACTGCCAACCACCGCACCGTAAAAATCGGATAGGAAATCGGCTCATTGTTTGGGGTTCTGCCAGTCATTTTTTCTAACTCCTTGTTAAATTACTTGGCAATGAACTGATCTACTTGTTTTTTAGCTTCAAAGCGATCCGAAATAATCGGCACTTCTTCCCGTTGCGGGGTGAAATACTGGTTAGGGCGAGGAGTGCCAAAAGCATCATAGGCCAAACCAGTCTGCACAAACAGCCATCCAGCAATAAACAAAGCTGGAATGGTGATGCTGTGAATTACCCAATAACGGATACTTGTAATAATGTCACCAAAGGGACGTTCTCCAGTTGTACCGGCCATCTCAAATTCTCCTTTCAACAAATCGACAGACAATCTCTATCACTATTCTACTATCAAGCAGCTTGCGTGGAACCTTGATATTTAAGTAGAGTACCGTTCGCGCCGATCACAAATCCGCGTTCTGGGCCCATAAAGACAATCCTGTAAAAATTAGCAGGAACATCTTCTACTTCGCGGTCTTTTTGCCAAGTTTTCCCGCCATCCAAACTGCACAGCAAATTGCCGCCGCCGCCGGCTACCCAAACTTCATTATCAGTCCGGTAAGCCATATCTAGTAAACCCCAACTCGCTTTGCGATCGGGAAAAAACGGTTTTCCCCAACCTTCAGGATTAGACGGGTCACTAAACTGAATTTGACCACCACGGGCGAGCATCCACAAACGCCCATCCTTGGTAAAGCCCATATTTTGCAAGCGACGAGAACTATTGCGGTTGTGAGGTTCCCAAGTATTCTGTCCTGGTTTCCACACGGAATAGAAATTGCCCTTGGAGGAAACCGCAACATACTGTCCGTCTTCAGAACGGTTGATATTGCGAACGACTCCAAAGGAATCCTGAACGACAGCTTTCCAATTTTTGCCACCGTCAGTCGTCCGGTAAATCGCCCCCACATCCGTCGTCATTTCTGCCGAGTTGGGGCCCTGGGCAACGATCGTACTGGGAGAACCCGGTAACTGAGAACTCAAAGCAATCCGAGTCCAAGATTTGCCCTCATCATCTGTGTGGAGCAAAACTGAAGGCTGACCGACTATCCAGCCTTCGGAACCGGAAAAACTCACCGAGGAAAAACGCGACCTGGTATCGTCGATATCCAGGGCGATCGGTTTCCAATTAGAACCGCCGTCAACAGTTTCAAACAGAGTCGCCTCAGAACCCACAACCCAGCCGTGCTGACCATTGCCCGTAAAGGCAATATCCTGCAAATTAGCGGATGTCGGCAAGGAAATTACCTGCCAAGGGTTGTAACTCACAGAACCAATGGTGCTGCAACTGGCACAGATGAGTGCCGCACTCAATAAAATTACAATTCGTTGCCAAAATCTCACAATCGTCTTACTGCAAACCATACATACTAAGTAAAAACAAGAAACCAACGACCAAGCCGCCAAAAATCAGTAAACTTTTCTGACCTTCGGTCATGCCGTTGACGCCGACACCGTAGCGCTGATTTGCCTTAAATCCCGATACTCCTTCCATCTGACCCAGATTTTGAAAGACCGACTTGCGGCCCGCGCAAACGGGACACACCCAAGTAGCGGGCAAATCTTCAAAAGCTGTGCCAGGGGCGATGTCATTTTTAGGATTCCCTTTTTTCGGATCGTAGACGTAGCCGCAGGCGCGACACTCGTGCCGATCGAGGTTTTTAGTCTCAGTGGCTTGATCGCTCATAGATCGAAAAGAATAGGCTAGCTAATCTTAAAATATACATTAAAAATTATTGCAGAACATGGGCGATAAATCTCAACTAACTCGTAATTTTAGCTACCCAGAATCTATATAATGTAAAGACAAGTTACAGAACCCTTTCACAGAGGCAGTAATAATTCACCGTGTTTGCACTTAGCGGCTACGAGTATTTCTTAGGCTTCCTGTTAATTTCCAGCCTAGTCCCTATCCTCGCCCTCACGGCGGCGAAGGTACTGCGGCCCAAAAGTCGTCCCTACGACCGACGGACCACCTACGAATCTGGGGTCGAGCCGATCGGCGGAGCCTGGATTCAGTTCAACATCCGATATTATATGTTCGCCCTGGTCTTCGTCATCTTTGATGTAGAGACCGTCTTCCTCTATCCTTGGGCGGTTGCTTTCAACCAGCTAGGACTGTTGGCTTTTATCGAAGCCTTGTTTTTTATCACGATCCTCGTTATTGCTCTTGTCTATGCATGGCGCAAAGGAGCCTTGGAATGGTCTTAAGTTCTGACAAATCACAAAAATCCCTAATTGTCAACCCCGCGAGTCGGCCGGAAGTCACCTCGGAATTATCAGAGAATGTCATCCTAACTACGGTTGATGACCTCTATAATTGGGCGAGACTTTCGAGTCTGTGGCCGCTACTTTACGGTACTGCTTGCTGCTTCATCGAATTTGCAGCTTTGATTGGTTCGCGCTTTGACTTCGATCGCTTTGGCCTAGTACCGCGATCGAGCCCACGACAAGCCGACTTGCTAATCACCGCCGGCACGATCACCATGAAGTACGCCCCCATCTTGGTGCGGCTGTACGAACAAATGCCCGAACCCAAATACGTCATCGCCATGGGCGCGTGCACGATCACCGGCGGAATGTTCAGCGTAGACTCCCCCACAGCAGTCAGAGGCGTTGACAAACTGATTCCCGTAGATGTGTACATACCAGGCTGCCCCCCCCGTCCAGAAGCGATTATTGACGCGATTATCAAACTGCGGAAAAAAATCGCCAACGATTCTATGCAAGAACGCGGCAACTTGCAGCCTACCCACCGCTACTACACCAGACCCCACAAAATGAAGGTAGTAGACGACATTTTGGACGGCAAATATTTGTCAATTCCCGGCCGCATGGCGCCGCCGAAGGAATTGACTGAAGCGATGGGAATGCCCGTACCACCAGCTTTGCTGAGTGCACAAAAACAGGAGGTAGAACGTGGCTGAGACAGAAACCTCAATTGTTGAAGCCGGGAAGGTTTCTCAGTGGCTGACTCAGAATGGCTTTGAACACGAAGCTTTAGCGGCCGATAATTTGGGTGTGGAAATATTAAAGGTCGATCGCGACTTCTTAATTCCCATGTCAACAGCACTGTATGCCTACGGGTTCAATTATATGCAGTGCCAGTGCGCCTACGACCAAGGCCCTGGACAAGATTTAGTCAGCGTCTACCACTTGGCTAAACTGACAGATAATGCTTCGCATCCCGAAGAAGTCCGCGTCAAAGTATTTATTCCCCGCGAAGATCCGAGAGTGCCCTCAGTCTACTGGATTTGGAAAGCAGTGGACTTTCAAGAACGGGAATCCTACGATATGTACGGCATCGTCTACGAAGGACATCCGAATCTGAAACGGATTTTGATGAACGAAGATTGGGTAGGCTGGCCGTTGCGGAAAGATTACATTTCCCCTGATTTTTACGAATTGCAAGACGCTTATTAATGTTTTGAGTTTTTAACTCAAAATAACTGGTTCCTAGGCTCTGCCTGGGAACCGATGTCTAGAGGCTCTGCCTCGCTGGGAAAAATGGGAAAATTGGAGGCAGAGCCTCTGGATCTGCGTTCCCAGGCAGAGCCTGGGAACGAGTAAAAAGTTGAGTTTTATGTAAAATCCGCCCTCGATTTTTTTTATTAACTGGTTCCTATTTTCTATGCTCATTCCAAATGCAGAGAATGCAGTTGTTGATATTCGTAAACTTCGTGACTACTGCCTAAATCCAGAACACGACGATGGCAAACACAAAGCGCGGCTTTTTTCATCAATTCTGGGGATGATGCCTGACAATGCTGAGGAATTGCGCCAAATTTTGCTTGAAGTAATTCAAACTCATGAAGCTCAGTTAGGGAGGCGGGATGGGTTCGGACAACGCTACACCCTAGATTTCACAATTGAATGGCAAAATAGAAGTGCAACCCTTCGGAGTGGCTGGATTATTGAGCATGATTCGGAGATTCCGAGATTAACAACCTGCTATCCGCTGTAGTATCTGGAGGTAATAAAAGTGGTAAATAATACAATTAAATTACTAGATGTCGTTGCATTGACAGTTGATATTCCTGAATACAACCTGTGGCGCGGACAAGTTGGGACAGTGGTTGAACTGTTGGCTGATGGTGCAGCGTTTGAGGTTGAATTTAGCGATCGCAACGGACGCACTTTTGAATCTGTCGGGCTGCATCCAGAGCAAATCATGGTGTTGTATTTTGAGCCAGCATCACCCGATCGCAAACCCGAAATGGTTGCAGTATAAGTAGGAGAAGAACTTGCGGGCTTTATAAAAAATTGCAGTTCAGGTTGATAAGTGAAATAGCTAATAAACCTGCGCTCTTTAATGATACTGTTTACTTTATCAGCATGACAGATAAATAATCTGGTGGTCAATCAAAATGACAACTTTGACCGTAGAAATCCTTTGTTCTGAGGCAGCAATATTCTCAGCCGCTGAGTCTCAACACCCAGAACCTTTGCTTTACGGCATCACAGACGGAAAGGCTGTTGGGACATATTTGGAGCAAAAGTTCAGACTCTATCTCAAAGAGCAATATGAATTTATAGATGGCAATTCAGCAAGTGGCATCGACTTCCCAGGGATATTGGTTGACGTGAAGGTAACAAGCGTTAGGCAACCGCAGTCGTCATGTCCTTTCAAATCTGCAAGGCAAAAGATTTTTGGGCTGGGATATTCACTGATTATCTTTGTTTACGAAAAGACAGACAACAGTACGATCCGAACTGCAACGCTGAATATTTTGCATACAATTTACGTAAGTGCCGAAAGAACAGGAGATTTTCAAATGACCCGTGGAATACGGAATATTTTAGACAACGAAGGCAATAAAGATGATTTGCTGGCTTTCATGTTTGACAAAAATCTACCAGTTGATGAAATAGAAGTAGGTAACATTGCAGACGAAATACTGAGAAATCCACCATTGCAAGGTTTTTTGACCATTTCTAATGCGTTGCAGTGGCGACTTCAGTATGGCAGAGTCATTGAGCGCGCTGGACAACAGGAAGGCGTTATCGCAGTTTATAAATCTAACCGATGAATTCCCACGATCGCAAAACAAGACTAGAATACGGCGATTTTCAGACACCGCCGGCATTAGCTGAGATGGTATGTCGAAAATTAGTAGAACTTAATGTCAATCCTAGCACCATAATTGAGCCGACGTGCGGTGTCGGTAATTTTATTCAAGCTGCTGCACATTCTTTTCCATCCGCAGCCAAAATTATCGGGGTTGAAATAAATCAAAATTACTTAACACAAATTAGACTAAATAACCAATTATTTCAGGATGATAAATGTGATATTTTCCACGGAGATTTCTTTCAATTTGATTGGAAATCGTTAGTTAATCAATACACAGATAGACTGCTGGTACTAGGCAATTTTCCTTGGGTAACAAACTCGCAACAAGGAACTATTCGCAGCGACAATTTACCTCAAAAAAACAACTTTCAAAATCACAAAGGCTTAGATGCTCTCACAGGTAAGAGTAATTTTGATATCTCAGAATGGATGTTGATTCAGGTAGTGCAATGGCTGCAAAAGCGCGATGCTGATCTGGCGATGCTTTGCAAGACTTCTACTGCTAGAAAGTTATTGAATTACCTTCACTCTCAAAAACTCAATCTCGCTGACTGTGCAACTTACAAAATAGATGCCAAAAAATATTTTGATGCAAATGTTGATGCTTGTTTATTATTCTGCAAGTTTGACACTGATTCGCGCGACTACTTTTGTGATGTATTTAGCAGTTTAGAAAGTTCAGAATGTCACCGAATCGGATATCACAATAATCTCCTGGTTAAGAATATCGATGCTTTTAGTAAATTGAGCGATTTATATGCTGTGAATTCAGGGACAAAATGGCGATCGGGTGTAAAGCATGACTGTTCTAGTGTAATGGAATTTAGGAAAATTGACAATTATTTTGTAAATACATTGGGAGAAGTTGCTGATATTGAGGAAACTTATCTTTTTCCGCTCATTAAAGGATCTGGTGTTGCTCAAAATCGAATTAATGCTACCGATCGCTATATGCTAATTACTCAAAAATTCATCGGGGAATCAACCGAAAATATCAAAAATATAGCTCCTAAAACCTGGCGTTATCTGGAGTCTCGCGGGCAATATTTCGATAATCGAAAAAGTAAAATTTATCAAAACAGCCCTCGATTTGCCATTTTTGGAGTGGGCGATTATACCTTCAAACCTTGGAAAATTGCGATCGGCGGGCTGTATAAAAAAATGGAGTTCAGGTTAATCGGCGAAATCGCTAATAAACCTGTGATTTTTGATGATACTGTTTACTTTCTCAGCTTTGATGAGGAGAAAGTTGCACGTCAAACTTTTGAGCTTTTGAATTCATCGGCTGCAATTAAGTTTTATTCTGCGATCGTATTTTGGGATGAAAAGCGTCCGATAAAATCCAGTGTTTTAAATTGTTTGAATCTAGCACTGCTGGCAGATTCGGAATTTGTAACCGCAGATGCACGCTGATTTACGCAACAGATTTTTACACGACCAGAAAGTCAGCCTGCATCACAAATTTCGAGATAAACTGAGGGCTACTTACTCGGTTTGAACTTTTTGACAAACGCTACTTTCTAGGATATGATCAAAGTATGCTCATCACCTTGCCACATTTTGAATGTCTGCTGATGCCCAAAAAGATTAGAGAACTCAAAAGCCTGTTGCTAAAAGCTGGGTTTACTTATCGTTCGGCAAAAGGCAGTCATACAAGATGGCTTCATCCTTTACTACCTAATGAACCAATTACCATTGCTGGAAATGATGGCGATGATGCAAAACTGTATTTAGAGAGAGAAGTTAATCGAAAAATTGGAATATTGAAAGCAATTGAAGAAGAGGAATCTGAATCATGAAATTACCTTATATAATTGTTATTCAGTGGTCGGATGAAGATAACTGCTACCTAGTTCACTTACCTGATTTTCCATCTCAGCAGTTCCACACTTACGGAGATACCTACGAACAAGCTTTGCAGAATGCAGTGGAGGTATTAGAGCTTTTAGTTGAAGAATATCAGGCAGATGGTAAATCTCTGCCACAACCTAAAACTTTAGCAGAAAACTTGCTGTTTGCTTGAACGTAGATTTGAAGTCATTGAGCATGATTCGGAGATTCCCAGATTAACTCCGAAACTCTCAGACGCCCTTCTATGGGTTCATACTCGTCCTCTAAAAGCCAATACTGTGCCTCATCATAACTTTGACTGGAAAATATAATTTTATAACGCTCAGCCGGATCGTAAATCCGACAATTACCCTCAGCATCACTTAGCAACAAAAGCAAATAAGGAGGTGAAAGATTTGGATCGATCCATACCTCTGTAAACTCCCAGTTATTCTTCACTAGGTCGGGTTCGAGGTGTAACGTGGTATCGGTTTTCAACATTAACTTTTATCTCCCCATAATAAAGTAAATGTGCCTGCTGTCAAGGGTGATTGGGAGATTAATTCCACTCATTAATTAATTGCTAAGGATACAAGTATCATTAAATCACGCGATCGCCCTTAGCTATGATAATTCACGCAATATTTGGTCGATCGCCAAATCGGACAAACCAAGCACCAAAGCGATTTGGCATGGTTCGATACCTTGACTGTGCAATTTGCAAACGACTTCAACCACATCTATTTCCAGCCGTTCGATCTGAGTTTTGAATCTGGATTCAGTGAGGTGATTATTGTCAGATTCGCTAGGTAAAGAAGGACAAGGGTTGAAGTTGAGTGTCTGAACGTATTCGACGGATTGAATATATTGATCTCTGCCGAAGTTTGAGTTATTACTAATATTTCTGCGATCGCAAGCAGCTTTCAGATTGCCTTTTTGCATTTCTTCATCCATCACTGCGGAGAGAGTTTTGAGCAGCTTGTAGCCGACTTCTCGGACATATTTTGTAGTGTAGCGGGTGTCGCGGGCGATCGTTTCGTAGGTTTTGCCATCATACATTCCCTGAAAAAGTAGCCGTTGCAGCGTGTTGAGATGTTTCCCAGTTTTCTCGAAGATGAGGCCATCAACTAATTTTAGCAGTTCGTTTTCGTCAGGGACGGCTTGCAACGGGCGATCGTCGTTGGGCTGCATGGGTTAAGTTAAGAAATATAAAGTTAAGGAAACTTCGGGCTTTTTCAGTCTTTTTAGGGCTTTTTTGGTCAAGACATAGATGAGACAGGTGAGGTAGATTTCTTAAATCACCAACACAGAGTAACAGTATATGCCTGACAATTTAGCTTTGCTGGACAAGAATGACATACTGAACGGTAGCAGCGCCCAGGATCAAGCGGATTGCGGCTGTCCCTTCAAAAAAGCCCCGACGGTCGAAACAGTATCAAATCCTCAGAATATCCAGAATATCTTGAGCTTGGGAAGCAACGATAGGCTAGAAAGTTCGATCGCGCCAGACTTTTTGAATGGTAACACAGGAAACGACTTGATTTCCGGTAGTGCTGATGGGGATATTGGGCGATCGACTTCTCAAGTACGCATTGGCTCACTTTCGAGGGATGGTAGTGCTTATATTTTAACTGAGGGAAGCGACAGATTCACCATCGCGATCGGCTTGCTTGATACTCTCATAGGCGGTTTGCAAGGTTTAGGTGGTGCAGATTCGATTACAGGCTCGGAATCCGGGGATATCATCAGTGGCGACGGAGGGGATGACAGAATTGAGGGCCTCGGTGGTGCTGATTTGCTCAAGGGTGGCGCGGGAAACGATTTTCTGAACGGAAATCAAGGGAACGATAATCTTTCCGGCGGCGAAGGGAACGACACAATTTATGGGGGAAAGGGTGATGACTTAATAGACGGTGGCAATGGTGATGATGTCCTGTACGGTGACTTTGGGATAGATACTTTGACTGGCAGTACGGGTCAAGATATTTTTGTTTTGCCCAGTGGTAGTGCTGCGATCACGACCTCTGCTGCCGATATAATCACCGACTTCAATAAAGGCGATGATTTTATTGGATTAACTGACGGTTTAACAGAAGCAGGAGTGACTTTAGAAGCTGCTTCTATCGTACCAGGAACTTCAGATACGGTAATTAAAAATAGCGCTACTGGTGCGATCTTGGGTCGAGTTGCAGGAGTCTCACCAACAGACGTGCGAGGACGCTTAGTAAAAGCAAACATTGTAACTTATGACATCCCAAAAGCCAGACAGATATCAGCCGATACTTATGAAATGACTCTTGCAGGCAGTGATGGAAGTCAGCTTATTTCTACAATCAAAAAAACAAACACTCAAGTTTATCAGGAATCTGTCAGATACACACCATCGAATCAGGGCAACAGTAGCCTTCAACCCTTCACAGTTCGCTACAATCCAGAAGGAACGCGAGCGGAACTCCAACAAGCCGGTTCCTCCAACTCAGTCATCATGCAACGAATTGACAATAACTCAGGCAGCATAATAGAAAAAAGTGCAACAGGCGAAACAGAAGTTGGGAGAATTGGAGACTTGGGAACTGACTTTGCCAGAAATTTAGCATTAGAGATTAGTTGCATTTTTGGCAAAGGTTTTTGTGACGCATTTGAAAAAACAGCAGATATGGTAAGTAAATGGAAAGATGGTGCTGCAAAGGTTGGATCTGTGTTGGAAAAATTTCGATTACCAGTAAATGGGAGTAGCAGTGCCATTGAGGAATTTGAAGTAATCAGTCAAACTTCTGGTGTTATTTGTACAGCTTTGTTTGGCGATGACAAAGCCCTCAAAGAAGCAGTAACAGGAGCGGCAGAAGATAAAATTCCTCTTCCTAAGCCACTGACAAAATTCCTTAAGATTGGCGATTCAGTTCAAAACTTATTTAGTGGAATCAATAAATATTTCTTTGATGGTAAAGGCGAACTATCATCTAATCTTCGCAAAGAATTAGGAATCAATGCTTGCGATCCGCAATCTCCGACAGTTCCGCCACCGCCAAGTACAAATCCAAGTCCCCCAGCACCATCCACTGCCTCATTAAAAATAAAGATAGAACCATCTGCTATCCCTTATCTGGGGACTGCTAACCTGAATGTCAAATACTCGAATCCGGCCAACGACAGCAGAATTGTAGAGATCACGGGTAGTGGTCAAAAAGGTCTTGGATCTACCAGTTTTCTAATTCCAGAAGATAAAAAGGGTCAAGGAGAGTTAAATTTCACTTTGACAAATCGTGGCAGAGAGCTAGGAGGACCGGGTAGTGAAAGCTTGGATAATTTCTTAGACGCTAGCATTGGGAATGGACGGGGAGGATTACTATTTGCTAATGATTACAAACAACTATCATTCGATCTTCTTGGAGCTCCTAATCCCCTAGATTTCTTGGAGAACGTCTATACGCTTACTTCGGTAGAGGGTTTGACGCGGCGATAACTGCAATAATGGGGCGGGCACGGGGGCACCGCCCCTACGGTCATTCGGCATTTCCAGTGTGATATGGAGTTGGTTTAAGGGCGATATTGAATAAAAATTGTACGGGCGGGTTCACCGATCGCTCTTGCCACCCACCGATAATCTTGATAAACCCGCCCTTCCCAACCGATAAGTGCGATCGCGCTTAAAGAAACAAACTAATACCAACCAGGAAAAAATCGTCGAGTTTTCGGGCTTCATCTATATTGTCGCAGTTTATTCTGTTGGCGGATGCCAGCCAGCACTAACCCACTGACGCCTAACGGTGACAGCAATATTATTATTTAGTTGTAGTGCTGTGACTGTCCCGCGACCGCAGTCTGTAACTCCTCTAATTTCTGTGCCTTCTTCACTCCAAGCAAAATGTTCTGACCATTGCTGAGTGCGCGGGTTAAACAACGTAACTCGCATTTGCGTGACTGGATCTAATGCGTCTGTTTGGATTCCTTTGTAATTATTGCACAGACTACAGGCCAGCCAAAGATTTTCTTCATTGTCAGTGCCACCAAATGCTTTGGGAATAATATGGTCAATTTCCAATATTCCCAGGACATACATTTGTAAACTACGGCAATAACCGCATCGGTTTTGAGCTTGTGCGCGAATTATGGCTTTGACTTGTTCGGAAACAGCCATTATAATTATCCTTGTAATTGTTCTAGCAAGCCGCGTCGCACAGATTCATTCAAGGCTTGAGCTTGTCGCAGTAATCGAGCTTCATAAATATGAATTAATACCTGCAATTCTTCACGTTCAAATTGAGTAATTGTACCGCATTGTTGATGTTCTAATAATTCACTCAATCGTTGTTCTTGGACTGGTTGCAGCCGGAGTTGAGTTAAAGCGATTACTTCCGAATCAGACAATGCTGATACTGGTTTAGCGGTTGGCAATAGAAAATTTTCTAGAGTTTCTACTAAAATTTCACTGACGCTGCGGTGGCATTGCTGCGCTAGTAATTCTGCTTGATGATAGACTTCATCGGACAAGTTTAGGGTGATTTTGGCAGTCATAGGTGGGATGCTATGAAATGAATATCTATCTATACTATGCCATATTTTACTTGCTGGCAGTCTTTGTATCTGAGTTAGGTAATATTCCAGTTGATTGATGTTTTTATTTTTTAACCGCTGATGTAGGCGCTTCGCCTTCTTATTCGGTTTTTAATATCGCATCGGTGCGTCGCCATCTACAATCTGCAAGTTTTATTTAATATCTCACAGCGACGCACCCTACAGATTAGAGACTTGGGTAAGTCCTAACTTCATTCCAACCGGATTAATTTGACTAAAAGACTCATGATTTCTCCATGTTGCGGTGTAATAATGATGCGATCGTCGGGAATGGCGATCGGATGAGTCCAACGAGCAACCTCTGCATACCGTAATGCGTGTAGTTGGTGGATAGTGCGGCGGACTCCCAGGGGTGAACCGATGATGATGTGACGGACTGCTTCGCGTGAGCCCTCAAAGGTTTGGTTGATTTGGTTGGTTAAAACATTGGGCGATGTTTGGTTCGATGATGAATCTTGCAACATAGCTTTGACGAATAATTTTGGATAGGTTTGATGCTTTGTCACGGTAAAACCGCGTACAATAACAGATTGAAGAAAAGACAGCAATTCCCCTACAGCACAAGTGGCTTAGCTGGTGCTGTCTAAATCTCTATTGTTTAAATCTAAATTAATTTAGGGCTGGTGTCAATTATTTTAGATAAAACATAAATAAATTAATATAAGTTAACAAATAGCCTATGGAAATCTCAGAAAGAGCCGATCGATCGCCCCTAATGCGACTGAGAGTTCAGCGGTTTATGACTCAAAAGCAGCTAGCAGAAGCACTTGGAGTTACGGAAGCGACAGTCAGTAACTGGGAAGCGGGGCGATCTGTACCGAAGCTAACGCCTGTTCAATACAAGAAGTTGCTGGAGATTCTGCAAATTACCTCTGCTGAATTACCAGACCAATTTGGTTATCCCAATGATGCTGATGGATAGAATCGAGATTGACAGAGAGTTGCTGATTCGTATCAGCTTTTTCGCTCGATCGCCAGTTAGGCACGCAGCACCGACTTCGCTTTTTGCAAATAGTCCCGCCGATCTTCGAGGCCGTTGTAACCCCCATTCACGCGCAAGGTGACTCCTTCGAGGTCATCTCGATCGGCATAGTCGTTGAGGTGTCGGGTATCCCAGTACCAGCCTGCGACCCAAATCGCAAACGGAATCTGTGCGACGAGTTGGGGTTGAGCTATAAAATCCTTATCCATAGCCTTAGAAAACTCGGCGTAGTTCGATCGCCCAGTCAGTTGCATTAACCCCCGTCCCTTAAAGCGTGCGCCGTCGCCCGGTTGAGTGTTGCCCAAATCGTCCCGTCCCTCGTAGTCTTGACCAGAAGCATATTCTTCCATTGCATTGAAACAGTCTGATTCATGAGCAACCTGAGCAATGAAATGGCAGATGCGCAGGGGAGTATTAATCTGATAGTAATTAAGAACCTCGTTGAGGCTGGGGGCCAGTTGTCGCAGGCGATCGCTCGGTGCCTTCGATCCGGCAATCTGAATCAGTTGCTCGCCCGTCATATATTGGGCGCTGGCCGTGGGACTCGCAGCCGTAGCCGTACCAGAGGCGAAGAGAGTTTGAGCTGTTTGGACTGGTGCTGTTTGAGCTGGTGCAGTTTGAGCTGGTGCGTTTTGGGCGGATGTACCCGGTGGGTTATTGCCGTAAAACAGCCGTCCCCAGCCGGTTTTCGGACCATCTGCCGTCCAGCGACAGGTCAATTCCCGGCGAGAATAGGTCAATCCGCCGCCCTCTTCAGAAGCGTAGCCGTCCAACAAATTGCCGAAGGGATCGTTGATAATGTAATCGCCGCCTGCCGTGCGACCGATCGCCACAATCATATGTCCGCCAGAAGGTGCTTCCGGTGGCCCGTGATGCAGAATACCAATGACAGCAGGCAGTCCACTGGCTAGCGATTTATCCAGATCGTCAAAATCGAGATTGGTATTCCAGGTTGATTGAATTTTCAGTTCTGCCAGCGCCTGAGTTTGGGCGCTATGGTCGGTGGTATCGCCATACTTAATCACGTACTGGAAGTAATTGTCATCCCCAGAAATGTTTGCCCCCAGGAACTTAGCCACCATCGCACAACTGGAGGTATTGCAAGTTCGGTAGGGTTGCTCCATATTGTCTCGTTGGGAGAAAAAGGGAACGGGAAGTTGAATTGCGCCGTTGCTTGCCGCCGGGGCAGAGGGAGCCGGAGGAGCGCTCATCATCGGACTTGGGGCGGGGGTCGTTGCACCCATCATCGGTGCGGGAGCGGCAGAGGTCGCCATCATCGGGCTGGGAGCGGGGGCCGTTGCACCCATCATCGGTGCTGGCGCAGCAGAGGGCATCATGAAATTGGCGGGACTAGACCCGTTATTGCCAACGATCGCGACATCGGGTGCGCTGACAAACCAGACGTTGCGGTTTTCAGGGCCGAGTCCGCGATCGATCGCCACTTGCAGGTGATTGTTGTCAGCTTGAGCATAGGACATCAAGCCAAAGCTGTTGCCGCCACCGACCCAAATCTTATAGTTATCGGGCAACAATGATGAATGTTGGGGACTGAGCTTGAATTCGGTATTCTGGCGAACTTGGAGAATGCCCGCAGCCCCAGCAGCAGGAAGGGCGGGAGCCGGAGTCCCCCAAAGCTGTTGCTGTTGCTGTTGCTGTTGGGGGGGGCGGACGGGTTGGGGTCGATCGAACAGGGTTTTATCGGTGGCGACAGTGTTGGCTGTCTTAATAATTTGCTTGATTTGCTCGTTTTCTTTGGCTTGCTGTTGCTGCAACGTCGCGATGTAGTTTTGTACGTCGTTCTTGATGATGCTTTCGACCCGGGTGGCAAAGTTCGCGTAGCCGTCGATATGTTCGACCAGGTTGTCGTAGGAACCACTCAATTGCACGTACTGCCAGCCTTCAGCCTTGAGGTCTTCTGCCATTTTGCGATAATCTCGCCAGCGATCGCCATAGCGATGAAACTCATCTAGCGCCGCACTGACGGCAATCACCTGACTTAAGAAAAAGGGGACGTAAGGAAACCAATCGCGGAAGAAGGCATTATCTTTAGACAGTTGCATATTAATCCCCACCAGAGCAGGCAGCACCACCCCGCTAATAATCGTCGTCAGACGCAATCGGTAGTGCATCCGGCGGCACTGATCCGCTTTTTTATCCGCCCACACTACCTGATCGATCCAGCGCTGTTTGAGCGACTGTTTGTAGAGGTTGGGGAGTTTCAACTGTTCGACTAAGCTTCCCAACTCTTCGCGCAGGTATTGTTCGTAGGTCTTTTTCTTAGCCATCGGGATGTTCTGTTAGAGAGTAGAGGGTTGGGGTACATCTGAGGTTAGGCAAAATCCGCATAGGCGACCCATCTTTTAGGTCGATCGAGATGCTCATCAGAAAATCATAGCTAGAGACAGACACTGAAGAGCTTAATTTTTGGAGGAGGCATTCAGTCCCGGATTTCCGACACTCAACCCAGTCAGCATGATTAATTTTCAACTTTTAACTTTCAACTTTCAACTTTTCAAGCGGTAAATGGTACTCTGTCCACCGTAGTAGCCGTCAAAATCCGTATCGCTTTCCCACAAAAAGCAAGCTCTAGAGGATGAGTTGGAGAGGACTCGACTGCAACAATCGGTCAGTCCAATCCCAATGTGTGCTTCCCCATTCGCAACCACCAAATCGCCCGCTTTCGACGATTCTCTCGACACCAGTTGTCCTCGCCCTTGTTTGAGCGCGTCCAGGACTGCGGGAACGTAATTGGGATTGCTGCCAAGTTGGCTGAGACCTGCATCCTGCATGACTTTGTTGACCGTCCAGGCGCAGGCGTTGTTGCCGCCATCAGGGCCGTCGGCCGTAGACATTCCCCGCAGTTTGAGGGTGGAGGCGAGGATGCGAGCATTCAGGTCGGCGATCGCGGTTTGCTGCACCGGCTCGCTGGCAGAGGGGGCTGCTGCCAATGCGGCAGGAGGCTGGGCAAAAGCCATTGGTGTCGGTGCGGGTGGAGGCGCAAACACGGCGGGAGGCTGGGCAACAGTCGGCTGAGGCATTGGGGCACTCGGTGCGGGTGGGGGTGCAAAGGCGGCGGGAGGTTGGGCGAACGCGGTTTGCAGCATCGGGGTATTCTGAGGGGGGACTGGTGCGATCGCGTACCCTGTAGCGTTTCCTGGAGCGTTGAACGCAGCAGGTTGCGCTGGGATTCCCATTGCTCCAAAGCCATTGTTAGGGGGGTTGGCAGCCCCGTAAGGCGGCAGTTGAGGCCCAGGAGTGCGCTGTGCAAACAAGGTTTTATCGGTGGAAACCTTCTCGGCGGTTGTCAGGATTTGCTTGATTTGTTCTTGCTCCTTAGCCTGTTTTTGTTGCAACGTCGCGATATAGCTTTGTACGTCATTCTTAATCAGACTTTCGATCCGACCTGCAAACAGGGTATAGACATCTTGGTGGGTTGTAGATTCCTTATTCTCAGTCGGCGGTTTGAGGGCTTTCCAGTCTTCGACATTGACTTCGGACATCCGACTGCGCGACAGGGGAGGCGGACTATCGTCTTCTTCGTGGGTTTTGTAGCGATAGGGGCCGCTCAATTGCAGGTATTCCCAGCCTTCTGCTTTGAGCTCTTCGGCTAGTTTTCGGTACTCGCGCCAGCGATCGCCAAAGCGCAAAAATTCTTCCGTTGCCGCACTGACTGCGATAACTTGGCTCAAGACAAACGGGACGTAAGGAAACCAAATGCGAAAGTATTCATTATCTTTGCCCAGTTGAAAGTTAATTCCAACTAGGGCAGGCAACACTACCCCACCCACGATCGTCGTCAGGCGCAAGCGATAGTGCCAGCGTCGGCATTGTTCAGCTTTTTTATCCGCCCAAACCACTTGATCGAGCCAGCGACTTTTGAGCGACTGTTTGCAAAGATCGGGTAGCTCCAGTTGCTCGACCATATCGGTCATTTCTTGGCGCAGGTAGTCGTAATACGAGGTCTTTTTCGCCATGTGGACTTCTGTTTGCACTATATTGTTTAGATCCGCATCGTGGCTGCGAAATCCGAGTTGTTCACCCCCTTTATTTCACGAGGCAGCAGTTCGATAGCGCAAGCGCTTTGTTAGTTCGACTGATGACCAACGACTGGAATCCTATGAACTATCCCTCTTCTGTCACTCTCGCAAAACTGGCGTTGCTGAATACAGGTATGAATTCAAGTCCACCACCAATTCAGAACAGCCAATTTATTCGTCTACTAGAGAGTTGCTGACGACAATATTGATGTTTTATGGCTTCTTGAGTAAGTTTTATTAGACAAATATATTGTACCATAGGTAGATGACAAAGCAATCATTAAGCCGTTAGTCATTTAAATTTATTGCTTCAACCCCTTACAGTATGGGGCGTGGTCTACAAATAGTGCAGTTTGAATGTCGAACAGCTTATTTATAATTCAGTGCTTAGTCAATCAGTTGGAAAAGTAAACACTGTATGGGTTCACGGGGTGACAACCCCGTCAAATTCCGGATCTTCCCAAAAATCGGTGTACCAGATGGCGCACTGGCAGTTTAGCGCCAGTTTAGATGTTGTTCGAGTCCCATCCAATCCGATCGCGTGACTTACCAAAATCCCAGACATTTCTGGAGAAATCCAGAAATAGCTAAGTAAGTCCAGGCTTTCGTTATTAGCTAGACAGACGGGAATCCCCACACTATACCGCCTCGGTTAGTGTGGGATGAAAGGCGTGTGAGGTGAGGATTCCATCTGTTCACAATCTCAAAGCATAGCTTTGAGGAGTGGGCGGATGGAT
>NZ_JAHRFC010000082.1:2946-19652 GCF_020883015.1 Microcoleus sp. CAWBG640 | reverse complement strand
CAACCCCATCAACAAAATTGGTGAACCGACTACCGTCCTAATTGCCGCCCGCGTTTTTGCCGAAATCGGATTATTTGATTCGGGATTATCTCAGTATGTAGACTTAGATATGTGGTGGCGAATTATGGGAAATTATCACATCGGATTTGTCCCTCAAACACTCTCCTCACTGCGGATTCATCCCGAACAACAAACTTGGAAAAATTTCTCTGCGGGCGAAAATCATAAAGATGTAGTCAGATTTTACCAGAAACTCCTAACTAGCCCTGAATACGGTTTTTTGAATCCCAAAATCAAACAGACTATTCAACAAAAATTAGATGCCAAAACTCAGCGGAATTCCTCTGAATTATCCAAGCTAATTCAAGATTATCACAAATCGCCAAGTAATGAGTCTACTGTCGGAAAACTGCGAAAATACCGCCTACAAATGGCTAAATATTGGCTGAATTTACCAGCAGAACAATGTGAAAATGCTTACAGGGGAGACCTGGGGAAATCTCACCAATTGCTACTAGATAGTGGTATCAAACATGAAACCTTGACTGCGGAAGAACAAAGTTTTGTCCAGGAGTTATGTTCCACTTTGTCTCTAGGAGGAGAACTTATATATAGGCTGCAATATCTTCTAGCAGCTATGCTGTACCGCGAGGCTTATCAGTTGCCATTATCCTATCAAAATGCAGCGATTCCTCAGTGGTTTTTTGACGGTTTTTTGAAATTCCTGTTTCAGTCTCCTACTTATTTTCAAGAAGCTGGAGAGGTTGCAGGATATGCTCAGTATTTGCAGCGTTTAATAGAGTACGTGGCTGGGAATATTGCCAGTTTTCCGGCTACGGAAATTTGGCGTTATTTGGCGCAGTTTATTGCGGAAAATCTCAGCTTAAAAAGCTTGTATCTCAGCGAAGGTAATCTCCTTGATATTGGGAAGTTAAGAGATGATATTATTGAGTATTATTTAAGGAATATAGGGTCTAAAATAGATTTTATTTTTGAGCAGAGCGCCACGGAACGCAGCAAAATTAAATTGGGGATTTTGCTCGATCAAATTTGTGCGGAACCAGAGACTTTTGCCGCCATGGCAAGTTGTGAATATTTAGACAGAAACAAGTTTGAAATTATTGTGTATAATTTCTATCCTCTGCCACAGGATTCCTTGGGTAAATACTTTGAAAGTCGGGTTGACAAGGTAGTACACCTGTCAGCAGACTTGCTCAGTCAAGTAGAGGAAATGCGATCGCACAATTTAGACATTCTGCTCCTGGGGACCAATACCACCGACACCCCCAAACCTAGCACTTTGCTGTCCCTACACCGAATTGGACGACTACAGATAGCTGCTACTCTATCGATTCCGGTGACTACCAGGGCTCGCAATATCGATCGCTTCTTGACCGGAAATTTGACATCCACCCCAGATGCACCCCTAGAGTATCGGGAAAAATTAATCACTTTAGAAGGCTCAGGAGTTTGTTTCAGTTATCCTGTAACATCAGAAAAATCGACGGTTCAACCAACAAGAACCAGTTGGGGTGCAACGGAGCAATCTGTAATATTTATGTCCGGTGTCACAGCTTTTAAAATCATCCCAGAATTGAGAGCGACTTGGGCAAAAATAATTGCCTCTACACCGAATTCGATCTTAGTTTTATATCCCTTTCATTCGCGCCGGGAAAAATTTCCCATGATGCCTTTTTATCACCAAATGCGATCGCTATTTGCGGAATTTGGGATTGACAAACAGCGATTGGTGACGATCAAAGCGTTGCCGACGGCTGCCGATTACCAAGAATGTTTGAAATTAGCTGATATATATTTAGACTCCTATCCCGATAGCGACCCTGCATCCCTAGTAGCACCGCTGTTGGCGGGGTTGCCGGTGGTGGTGAGAGCCGGCCAAACCGGGCGCTCTCGACAATCCGCAGCAGTCATGCAAGAACTACAACTTCCTGAATTGGTAGCAAACAGCGAGAATGGTTATGTGGAGATTAGCAAAGCATTGGGAAGTAACCCAGAATTGCGCCGGCACTACCGGGATCGAGTCCAAAGCCAAATGGCTACCAACCCAAAATTGTTGGACAGTCGCGCTTACTCCTTTAAACTCGGAACACTGTTGGAAGAGATATTTTTCAAGGGGATTTAAATGTGAGATGGGGCGGGTTCCCGTACCTACCCACCAGCAGATTGATGTTTGTAGAATCCGCTCTCAGGCCTGTTTTGGAGAATGTTGCCAGATGTAGTTGTTAGGGAACCCCCCCGAAAACCAAGCGTCAGGAAACAAACAGGAAGAGCGTTAGCCCGCTAATGGTCTGCTATTATCGGGAAACTGAGGTAGCGTCAAATTCTGCCAAATATAGCCGACCCGCTACCTGGTGTCGATCGCTCGCGGTGAAAGCTGCCGTCAGCACCCGTTAACACGATCGAAAAGTAATAAGTTTACTCGGCTAGTCCTGGTAAATTCTATGGAATTATAACTGTTAGTGGTTTAGTGGTTGTCGCTCTTTTCCTACCACAGTTAGATTAAAAGGGGAAGCGCAAGTCAGTTGGAGACACAAAAATGACAGGACTTTTTCAAATCGGGGATAAATTACTGCAAGCTCAGGATATGCCATCGCTCCTGAAGCGCTATCAGTTGATGCCACAATTTTTGCGGGGCGTAATCATCGACCAAGCGATCGCATCCTTCAGTTGCAGCGACGAAGAACGCCAATCCGCCTTGGAGAACTTTCTGGTTCAGCACCAACTGACAGCCCCCGAAGCCAGAGAAGCTTGGCTTCGCAGCCAGCATATGACCCTAGAAGAACTTCAAGAAATGGTCACCAGACCCTTGCTGATCGAAAAATTCAAGCAAGAAACTTGGAGACCTAAAGTAGATAACTATTTTTTAACCCGCAAAGCCAGCCTAGACCATGTAGTCTATTCCCTGGTCCGCACTAAAAATCCAGCATTAGCCAACGAACTATACTTTCGCATCTCGGAAGGGGAACAAAGCTTTGCTGAAGTGGCCCAGCAATTTTCCGAAGGCCCAGAGTCCAAGTCCGGCGGCTTGTTAGGACCAGTACCCCTCAGTCAGCCGCACCCAGCAATCAGTAAACTTTTGTCAGTGAGCAAACCAAATCAACTTTGGATGCCACGTCCTCTGGCAGAATGGATGGTCATTATTCGACTAGAAAAATTCATGCCAGCTCAGCTAGACGAATCCATGCGACTGCACTTAATTAACGAACTATTTGAAACCTGGGTAGCCGAACAAATATCGAAAATAGGCCCGCTACAGCCCCTCTCTTCGGTGTCTTCAATCTCATGAAGATATAGCAATGAGGGGTCAGTTACCCCCCATTGAGCCGTTGGACTGTGGAGACTCGATCGACTAACTCCGCATCCTGACAACCATCAAACAGTAAAGGGTGCGACTCAATTTTTCAATCTAAAATCTAAAATCTAAAATCTAAAATCGGATGACTTCTTCCGCTGTTTCCCCATCTGAGATTCAGGATTTCCTGGCTCAAACTCCCCCTTTTGACCGACTCTCGGAGACGGCACTCAACGCTTTGGTGGCGAAATGCCAACTGTTAGGTTATCGGACTGGGCAGCCGTTGTTTGAACGGGAAAAAATGCCGACTCAGGTGGCAATTATCTATGATGGTCAGGCCCGACTCCTGGGCTTTGACCAGCGCTCTCAACGCCACGTCAGTTTACGATTGGTACAGCCCAAGGAAATTCTCGGCTGGGCGGGTTTGCTCAGGTGTGTTCCTTGCGAAACTGCGATCGCCTCTACAAATGTAATTGCGATCGTCATACAGGCAGAAGATTTTCTCAGCTTACTCGAAAAACAGCCGCAATTTGGAGAAGCCTTTCGCGAACATTGTTCCTTGAGCGAAGTATTTGAACTGTTAAGCCTAGAATTGCAGCGCCAGGCCGATTCCTCCTCTAACCTCAAGGACATCACTGTGCAAGCTTGGCAAGATGCGAAAGTGATCAACCTGCCCAATGGTAACAAAAAAACCCAAGAGCTCGCCAAAGAGTTAGAGGGCGATCGCATTTGGCTAGTCAGCAGCGGCGTCTTGGGCGACTTTCCCACCGGCAGTCGCTTACATCTTAACGGCGAAGCCAAATCCCTAAAAGTAGAAGGCCGCCTGGGCACTCGCTTGGTAGGCTTCCGGGAACCCCCACCACCAACACCAGAAGCAGATCCCCTAAACGATCCCGCAGAAATCGAACCAGGAGACTTGGAGAACCAGAGTCTCTTTGACAAAGTAACCATCGCCCCACCGCGTCCCCCAGAACCCTCATCGGGCCAAACCAAGGATGCTGCTAAATACCCAGTTTTCCGGGGCCGAGGGCAAATAGACGGGCCACTAGCTTGCTTCCAGATGTTAAGCAAGTATTTTGGCATGAAGTTTCGTCGAGATATCATCCGCAAAGTTCTCGACAATCAGTTAAAAACCGCTGGTTCCATCAGTATCCAAGCCTGCGGTGCGATCGCCCAAAGCATCGGCCTGACACCTCAAATGGCCCAAGTACCAGCAGAAGCCATCAACCGCATCAAAGCCCCGGTAATGATTAAATGGAAAGACAGCTTTGCCATTATTTACAGCATTACCGAGCAGGAATTAACCATCGCCAGCCCCGAAGAAGGGCTGATGCGAAAGCGCGTAGCTCAGTTTAGAGAAGTCTGGGGAGAATCAGGAGAAGTCCTGCTGCTACAAGCCCCGCAAGTTGAACAAAAAGAACAGTTCAGCTTCTGGTGGTTCGTGCCGGCGTTGATGGAACACAAGACAGTATTTATTGAGGTGTTGCTCGCCTCGTTTTTTGTACAACTATTCGGTCTTGCCAATCCCTTAATTAGCCAAGTAATTATTGATAAAGTATTAGGTCAGCGCAGCATTGATACCCTAGATATTTTAGGGGCATTTCTGTTAGGAGTTGCCTTGTTTGAAGGACTCCTCAATGCTTTGCGTACCTTTTTGTTCATAGACACTTCCAACCGCATAGATGTCAAATTAAGTGCCGAAGTCATCGACCACTTACTCCGGCTTCCCCAGAATTACTTTGACAATCGGCGCGTGGGAGATTTGGTCTACAAATTTAGCATGATGGGCCAGATTCGGGAATTCATGACCGGTACAGCCCTGACAGTAGTTCTCGATGCAGTATTTTCGGTGGTTTACGTCGCCGTGATGCTCTCCTACAGCGTTCAGTTAACGGCAGTATCTTTGGCCGTCGTACCAGTGCTTGCCCTGATGATCGTGCTGATCAATCCCCTGGTGCTGCGCCTGATTAAACAAAGAAATATGCGTTTTGCTGACTCTCAATCTTATTTAGTAGAAGTAGTCAGCGGGATTCAAACTGTTAAGGCGCAAAATATTGAATTGAAATCCCGCTGGGAGTGGTCTAGCCGCTATGCTAAATACATTACTGCCAGTTTTAAAACTATTATTACGGGGACTACAGCCGGTACAGTTAGTAGCTTCTTAAACCAAGTCGGTAACTTAGCTCAGTTGTGGGTGGGAGCTTATTTAGTATTGAAAAATGACATCACTTTGGGTCAGTTAATTGCTTTCCGAATTATTTCGGGGAACGTGACAGGTTCATTGCTCAGGTTTGTCAGCGTTTGGCAGAGTTTCCAAGAGGTCTCAATGTCGATCGATATGCTTAAGGATGTCGTCGATACGCCCACGGAAACCAGCGATGAAGACCGCAGTAACATCCCGATGCCCGCCATTCAAGGACAGGTAGCCTATGAGGAGGTTTCCTTCCGATTTCTGGAGAGCGGGTCGCTGCAATTGGCTAATGTGAATTTAGAATTTACGGCTGGTAGTTTTGTGGGAATTGTGGGGGGAAGCGGTTCCGGTAAGAGTACAGCGATGAAGCTGTTGCAGCGTCTTTATCCGCCACTTTCTGGTCGGATTTTTATTGACGGATATGACATTGCTAAGGTGGAATTGTATTCCCTCCGCAGCCAACTTGGGGTGGTGCTCCAAGATACTTTGTTGTTTAACTGTACGGTGCAGGAAAATATTGCTCTGAGCAATCCCGACGCGAGCACGGATGAGATTGTCCGAGCTGCGAAACTAGCAGTAGCCCACGATTTTATTATGGGCTTACCCGCTGGCTATAATACGGTAGTGGGAGAGCGGGGTTCTTCGCTTTCTGGGGGTCAAAGGCAACGTTTGGCGATCGCCCGGACAATCTTGCAAAACCCCAGACTGCTGATTTTGGACGAAGCTACCAGCGCCCTAGACTATCATTCCGAACGCCAAGTTTGTAATAACTTAGCAGAAGCTTTTAAGGGTCGCACGGTGTTTTTCATTACTCACCGTCTGACTACCATCCAAAATGCGGATGTGATTATTATGATGGATCAAGGTGCTGTAGTCGAGCAGGGAACTCATAAAGAATTAATGAGTCTTAAAGGGCGTTACTATTGCCTCTTCCAACAACAAGAGTCATCTAACACTTGATAACCAAAAAATTACCAAATAACTAATAACAAGTAAACCCATGGCAATGAAATCCATAATGCTCTCAGAGCAACCAGTCATTCTAGAAAAACCAGCGATTTGGTCCCGCTTGTTTTTGTGGATGATCATGTTGATGACCACTTCAGCAGTAGTTTGGGCCTATTTTGCTAGCGTCGAACAATCCGTACCCGCCGTCGGTCAATTGGAACTCAAAGATGGTGCCAGAGACATCCAAGCGCCTGCTACCGGGGCGGTGGTGAGAGTTCACGTCGAAAATGGCGATCGCGTAGAAAAAAACCAGCCTTTGCTTACTTTTAACCCCGTGGCATCCAGTGCCGATTTCACATCCCTGAAGAAAACCAAAGAAGCCCTGGAAAAGGAAAACAAATTTTACCAAGATGTGGTAAACGGCAGCATTCAAGGTCCGATTCCTTCTAACTTAGAATCAACCATCAAAGATAGGCAAAGCATCAGTGCACAAAATCAAGTGCTGCAAGCCTTAATTGACGAACTCTACCTGAACCGAGGAGCCAGCGGCAATTTTGATGCAGCTCAGCAAGGGCTTTATGTTAATTATCGATCGGAATTTCTGTCTCGTGCAGCCGCCGTCCAAGGACAAATTCAGGAGTTGCAAAAACAACTCAAACAAGCTGAAGATGCCGAAAAAGCAGCAGGGGATCAAATGACAGTCGCCCAGCAACAACTGGGTTTTGCCCAGAACCAATTAAACTATTCTCAGCAACAGTTAGATTCTGCCAAAGAGCAAGTAAAATCTGCCGAATCTCAGAAAATCTTAGCCGACGAACAGTTAGCCAAGTCCCAACAGGTGCTCAAGTCCAATCAAGGCATTTTGAGCAGACTAGGCCCACTGGTGGAAGCAGGAGCGATCGCTGAACTCCAAAAAGAAAAACAGGAGCAAGATGTTTTCCGAGGCCAAAGCGATGTCCTGAAACAACAAGATCAAATCAAGCAGCGCGAAGGTGAAATAAATGCCCGTAAAGGCGACATCAATACCCGCAGAGGTGAGATAAACACCCGCAGAGGTGAGATTAACGCCAGACAAGGTGACATCCAAAAAATCACTGCTGAAATCCAACGCCAGCGAGGAGAGCAAGAACGAATTCAAGAATCGATTAAGCGAGCAGAGGAACAGTTGAAAAACACCAAGGATTCCTGGGCAAAAGAACTGTATACTAAAATTTCCGAAAACCAGAAACAAATTGCCAGCAGCGATTCTCAACTGAGTCGCTACAAAGTAGAAAACCTGAAAAAGTTATCAGACATCAATTCTCAACTAGAAAAGGCACAGGAAAACCGTAACACTCAAGTTCTGAAGTCCCCAGTATCCGGCGTGATTTTTGATTTGAAACCTTCTACCAAGGAGAAATCTAAATTGGATCTGGCAAAAGATCCGATCTGTCAATCCATTATTAACTCAGTGTTGAAACCGGGGGAACCGCGCCCCAAACGCTGCGAAGAGGCTTATTATGAAGCGCAGCAAACTGAGAAATTGCTCAAAGTTTTGGATGACGAAAACGGTTTGCAAGCAACAGTTTATTTGGAAAATAGCAACGTAGCCCTGGTATTGGATGCTTTGAGACAGAAGCGGGCAAAATTGGAGCAGTATCACGGCAAACAATTGGATGGAGAAAAGATTGACTGCGAAAAAGGTAAAAGTTGCGCTTGTCCTGAGAAGGAAGTTAACAGAGATAAACTGGGTTTGACTAAATACCAATGCGTGCCTGTGGAAGTGAATGTAGAAGCTTTCCCGGCGATGGAATTTGGTACTGCTGAAGGTGAAGTGATAGATATTAGCAGCGATGCTGTGGCTCCCACAGAACTGCGGAAATACTACGCTTTTAAAACCACAATTAAGCTCAACAATCAAAAGTTTGTGTTGAACAAGGACAAACCGAATCAAGTGGAGGTTAATTTGCAGTCGGGAATGGCAGTCAGTTCTAATATCAATATTGGTAAGCGGACTGTTTTACAGATGTTTATCAACCGATTTACTGGCAAATTGGATACCTTCAAGACTGTTAAGTAGCCACTAGAATTCAGCGATTGCAGGGCTTTTATAAAACCGATAGTCCGGCAGGGGTTTTAACCCCTGCCTCAAAGCAAAAGTCCTCTCAAGAGGACTCATATCAATTCCGGTTGTATCGGAATGATTTAACCGCGAAGGCGCGTTCGGCGAAGCCGTTCCCGTAGGGTAGGACGCGAAGGAAGAGAAGAGAGAGTTTAATAATTCCAATGAAGAGAGGATTTGATATCAGAAGAAGAATTTTCAACCATTAGTCATCTTTGAGAGGACTGTCACTATTAGACAGGGAATTCATATCCCGCTATATTAAATGGATTGCTGATATTTTTCCAACAATTCCGGGATGTAATCATAGCCATCAACTCCGATCGCCGGAATGATACTTCCTCGACTCTTAGCCAAAGACTCTTTAAAAGCCTCAGCCCCCATTTGTCCCCGCAAAATAGTCAGTAAACCAGCCGATTGACGCCACTCCATCGCCCCAATTTGCTCTAAAATATACATCCCCAAACTGCCAGCAAATATAGCTTTTTCCAGCTCATTGATACTGTAATAAGCTTGAGCTAAATAAGCCAAATTCAGACCTTGCAAATACAAGTCGCCGGAGAATTGGGCCGCTCGCCAACCTTTGAGCAAATATTCGATCGCACTTTCAGAATTTTCCAGCGCAATTTTAGCAATCCCCAGACTGCTGGAACAAAAAGCTTGACTTTGCATATCTCCCAACCTTTCCGACAGCAACAAGCCTTGTTCCAAATAGCCGATCGCACTTTCATACACTTCTGGTTCCACATCCTCCAACTGCCGCGCCTGAAACACCTCGCTATAACCCAAATTAGCCAGCGCATTTGCCTCACCTTGCCGCTCACCCGCTTGTCGTGCCATAATTAAAGCCCGCTGACTGTAATTAATTGCTTCCTGATAGTTTTTCTGAGAAACATAGTTACGGCTGATGTGATTGAGATTAGCAACTTCGCAGGCTTTATCATCTTCCAGACGGGCAATTTCCAGCGCTTCTTTGTGCAGTAAGATCGATCGCTCATAGGCTCCCACAGCCCGCATCGAATAACCCAAAAGCGTCAGAATTCGAGCCTTAGCTTGAGTACCTTCTACCCGTCGCAGCGGTTCATCTAAATACTCCAAAGTGTGGCGCAGAGATTTGCCATCAAAGGAGGCAAAAATCCCACCGTACAGCGGAAAGTATTCTCGTTGAGAAAAAGCCCGCAAAATTTGCAGGGTTACTTGAAAACAAGCATTTGCCAACTGTTCGCCACTTTTGGTAGAATTATTAAATCCACTGGCTAACTGACTCCAAATTACCGCAAAAGTAATATAAGTAGAAATTGAAGCTTTGGTTGACACTTTAGAATCGTAAACTTGCTTGTCAAACCATGTCGCCAAGGCCCGCTGCAAGCACTGCAAAATAATCGCCAATTCCACCAAAGCGCCTAACTCTAAACTCGATTGTTTGGCTGCTAACTCAACTATCGATTCACCCATCGCAATTGTCTGCAAAAGAGCGTGAGGAAACGGACTTTTCACCTTTTTTGCCCAAAAAGCCCAAGGTCCGCTTTGTTCGGGACTACCGGCAAATCCTAGCTGCTGTGGCTGATAAATCCAGCCTACAAGTTCCGGTTCCAGCCGTTGCCAAGATTCTAAACCTTTAGCAATCCCAGCGGTGATTTGCTGCAAGTCCCGCTCGGTTTCGGGATTGGAAGTTTGCAGCATTTGTTGGTGCAAGGATTTTGCTAATTGCTGCAATTGATCGAGAGTCAGGGGCAGTTCTTTGTTGGGGTCAATTATTTGTAATAATGCTAGAAGACGGGCGTTAGATTCGGCGGTGAGGATTTGTTGGATGGCCGAGGCGATCGCACTGGAAACTCGGTTATCCTTTTGCCAGCGTTCCCATTCTCCTTGGATGGTTTTTAGCGCTCTGAGGGTGCGATTTGCTTTGGCTTGTTTGATTTCGTCTTTTTCATTTTTGAGCAGGTTTTCGGTGGCATCTAGGCGTTCTCCGAAACAGCGTTCAAAAATTTCGCCAGTGCCGGTGCCGATGTCTTGGACGAGCATTTGATATACTTGTTCTTTGGAGCGAATTTGACCCTTGAGGGTGATTTCGACAATTTTGTCGATGAGGGCTAAGTAGCGATCGCGCAATGAGGTAGATTCTGGCATAAGTAGTGTTTTGTTAATAATTTTTTATGGACAGTGCTAGCAGCATTTAACGCTACTATTTCATCTTACAGTTTAAAAAAATGTTTGTAGTGAGGACTTTAGTCACCAGCAGTTAAAGACTCCAGTCCTCATTACCAACTAATTTTATTTTTGGATGAAAGAGAAAGTCCTATTATTTCATTTTACAGCTCATCGGGATTAATGCCCATTGCTCGGAGGCGATCGGCTAAACGATTTGCCCGCTCTCTTTCTGAATCAGCTTGCTGTTTTTCAAATTCAGCACGTTGCCTTTCTAATTCAGCTTGCTGTTTTTCAAATTCAGCACGTTGCCTTTCTAATTCAGCTTGCTGTTTTTCAAATTCAGCACGTTGCCTTTCTGATTCAGCTTGCTGTCTTTCAATTTCTGCTTGCTGTCTTTCAAACTCGGCTCGTTGGCTTTCCAATTGAGCTCGTTGTCTCTCAAATTCTTCAGGATTCAGAATCAAATTCCCATCAATATCATACCAGCGCAGCCACAACCTTTCATTTTGCAGGAAAGCACCTTGCCACAAACCCAAACTTAACTGTATTTCCGGTATCCAAAATCGAGAACCAGTTAACACTTGTTCGCGGTAACGGTTGCCAATTAAGCGAAATACTCTCAATTGATTGTTGTATTTGCTAAACACAAAGTAATAAGGAATCCGCAAAATTCTCTCGTAAACCTGCCACTTAGTCGGAGGTTTGTTTGGTTCTGATTCTGTCAGCCCCAAATCTTCATCTTCCGTACTTGGTGACAGAAATTCGATCGCAATTAAAGGATTGACTGTTTCATCCCAAATCACGTAACTTTGGCGCAAGTCTCTGTCTTGGTAAAATCTGGAAACGCCCACAACTAAGTACCAATCGGGTCTTTTGTACCAATTGGGATGGTTGGAGTCATAGTATAGATTGAGATCGCTGGCCGAAAATACGCGATCGGCTGGATAATTAGGGGGGATGCAGCTAGCGGACAAAAGTTGTGCTTGCCACTGATGATATTCGTCAGGCAAACCTGGTTCCTCCGCGTCTTCACTGGGTAGATCGTACATCGTCGGCAATGCTTTTGCTTGGGAAGATTGCGAATCTGGTATGTACATTGTTATACAATTATCCCTGCGAGATGTGATATCAATTCCGGTTGCACCGGAATGATTGTTGACTGTTGACTCGATTTTACGCCCGACGATGCTAATACAAATTTTTTATGAGGCTGCATAGACTCAGATCCCCCCTAACCCCCCTTAATAAGGGGGGGACAAGATTCTGCTCAAAGTCCCCCTTCTTAAGGGGGATTTAGGGGGATCGAGATATCTGCAACTTCCCATTAAATTGGTATAACGGATTTGATGTTAAGGAGATACGGGCACTGCGGTAATTGTTACATTATAGCGCGATGTGATTTCTTGCGGCAGAAAATCGGTATCTTTTGCACCTGGAATCTTGGCTAAATAACAATCACGAACTGCAAACATAAAACCTTTAATTGCCTCTGGCGCATTCTGAAAGTCGGCATCTATTAGAAAATCGCGCCACTTACTTTCATTGTCCTCATAAGTCTCTACTAAATGCAGGCCTGCTAAATACTCGGCTACGGGGTCAAGTACAAAGCGGATATTCTCTTGGCTGGGAAGATTCGTTTGCAAGAGGTGGAGTTTGTCTTCGAGATAGTTGAGGCGTTGCTCTGCATTTTGTGAATTTAAGACAGATTCGGTAGTGCTTCGTCATGGGCCAGAATCCTTGTATTTGATGAGCCGTCTCAGCCATTTGAATAATTGTATCTACATTCTCATCAAATTGGTTTCCAGAGTCCGGGCGCTCTAAATACGAATTTAATGGGTCGTTGCACATATTTCGATCCCCCTAAATCCCCCTTAAGAAGGGGGACTTTGATCGGAATCTTGTCCCCCCCTTATTAAGGGGGGCTAGGGGGGATCGGATTCTATGCAGCTTCATAAAAAATTGGTATAACTCTTGCTGGGAATTTGAATATATGAATCCGGCATTTCATGCTGCTGGTGAATAGCAAATAAACGGCGCTCAATTTCTTTAAGAACCGCTGCATCATAATAAATCATGCCACAATCCAGACAAATTTCAACAGGCGTATTAGGAACTAGCAAGTATTTACCTTGATAACTATAAAGGTAATTGACTCTACGTTCCTCATAGCGGTTACTACCGCAGGTATTGCATTGAATTTCTCGCATGGGTTTATATTTTCATTTGCCCGCTTCCACCAACAGAGGTTCGACGCGCTCGTGACTAATCAGCCGATGAGCATAAACTAGACAAGCCTGAATATCTTCTCTTTCTAGCCACGGATAGCCTTCTATAATCGTTTCAGGAGTGTCGCCAGCCGCTAACATTCCTAGAATGCGCTCAACTGCCAGACGGCGGCCCCGAATAATCGGTTTTCCGTTAAATATTTGGGAATTTACTGTGATTCGTTCTAAGAGTTTTTGAGCATCCATAATTTGAGGCATAATTAGATATCTTATATTCTATCATTTGTTTATGAGTTCCGAAACCTTGACCCTCTCAAAAACCAATCCGGTTTTAGCCGCCCAAGGATTAACTCGTCGCTTTGGCGGTTTAATTGCTGTGAATAATGTATCTTTTACAGTTGAAAAAGACGAGATATTTGGACTAATTGGCCCTAACGGCGCGGGCAAGACTACTCTATTTAATGTAATGACTGGATTGATACCTGCTTCGAGTGGCAATCTGATTTATCAAAATGAAAATATTTCCCAATTGAAGCCTTATCAAATTGCGAATAAAGGTATTGCCAGAACTTTTCAAAATATCCGTTTGTTTGGGGAACTTTCTGTTAGTGAAAACGTGGCGATCGCACGACACATCCACAGCCGATCGCACAATCCGGTTTTATCACTGCTAGCGGGCATATTTGCGTTGCCAGCAGCGAACGCAATGGAGCGCGAAACCCACGCAAAAGCGTTGGAATTGTTGGAATTGGTCGGATTGGGCGATCGGGCTGACGAACAGGCTAAAAACTTGTGTTATGGCGACCAAAGACGTTTAGAAATTGCCCGTGCTTTAGCCCTAGAACCCCAAATATTGTTATTAGATGAACCAGCGGCGGGCATGAATCCGAATGAAAAGCACAAATTAAGCGAATTTATCCGCGAAGTGCGCCAAAAGTTCAATTTAACTGTAATATTGATCGAGCATCATGTACCGCTGGTGATGGGATTGTGCGATCGCATTGCCGTGCTGCATTTCGGTCAGCTTATTGCCTTGGGAGAACCTGCTATTGTCAGGAATGACCCTGCTGTAATTGAAGCTTATTTGGGAGATGAAAAATAGATAAACAGTTTCACTGGTTCCCAGGCTCTGCCTGGGAACCGATATCTAGAGGCTCTGCCTCGTTTGGTAACAGGCGAAATCGAGGCAGAGCCTCTGGATCTGCGTTACCAGGCAGAGCCTGGGAACGAGTAAGATTATCAACATATCAAGTTACAAAAAATGCACGAAACCCCACCTAAAACCACTCAAAATATCCTCTTAGAACTCAAAAACCTTTCTGTAAATTATGGCGGAATTCAAGCCCTGCAAAATATTAATCTCACAATTAATGCAGGCGAAGTTGTCAGCCTCATCGGTGCCAATGGTGCGGGGAAAAGTACCACACTCAGGGCTATTTCCAAAATAGTTAATTTGCACCAAGGGCAAATTATCTATAACGGGCGCGATATTACCCGCCGCCAAGCCCACGAAGTTGTCAAACTTGGAATTGCCCACAGCCCAGAAGGGAGGCGGGTTTTGGCGCAGCAAACGGTGTTGACAAACTTAGAATTAGGGGCCTATGTGCGATCGGACTCTGCGGCCATAAAAGCTGATTTAGACTACCAATTTAAACTCTTTCCCAGGTTAGCAGAACGCCGCAATCAATTATCGGGAACCCTCAGCGGTGGGGAACAGCAAATGTTGGCGATCGCCCGCGCGTTGATGTCGCGCCCAAAACTGCTACTATTAGACGAACCCAGTTTGGGTTTAGCCCCCGCCATAGTCAAAGAAATCTTTGGGATTATTCAACATTTGCGCTCCACAGGCGTTACAATTCTCTTGGTCGAACAAAACGCCAGTTTAGCATTGCAAATTGCCGATCGAGGTTATGTACTAGAAGCTGGTAACATTACTCTCACAGGCCTGGCATCAGATTTGCTAAATGACGATCGAGTTAGGAGGGCATACTTAGGTTGACTTGGTTAATTTTAGGAATCTTTACCGCTTTCTTTGAAGCCGTCAAAGACGTTTTTGGCAAACAAAATCTCAAAAAAAGTGACGAATATGTCGTCGCTTGGTCCCTCTCATTCTTTTCAGTCATCTCTTTGACTCCCTGGGTAATTTATACAGGAATTCCGGCATTAAACTCTCAATTTTGGGTCGCCCTATTAATCGGAGGTAGCATCAATGCTGTCACAGCCCTACTCTACATCAAAGCCATCAAAGTATCAGATTTATCCCTGACAGTACCCCTGGTAGCTTTGACACCGCTATTCATGTTGCTAACTTCACCCTTAATTGTTGGTGAATATCCCAAACTTTTTGATTATATTGGCATTTTTCTAATCGTATCAGGCTCTTACTTACTCAATATCAAAGATAAATCCCAGGGATATTTAGCCCCCTTCAAAGCACTGGTGAAAGAACCAGGGCCGAAATTGATGTTAATGGTGGCATTCCTGTGGAGTATTACTTCAAATTTTGACAAAATAGGAGTTCAAAATTCATCCCCAATTTTTTGGATATTTTCTATATTTGGTACAATGAGTATCTTGCTACTCCCAATTTTATTGCACAAAACCCCAAATCCCAGCCGCAAAATCCTCAAACAATTACCAATGCTAGCAGCTATGGGATTTTTCAATGCTATTGGAGTGCTTTGTCAAATGCAAGCTTTGACATTAACTTTAGTAGTACAAGTGATAGCAATTAAACGTACTAGCGTCTTAATGGGTGTATTGTTCGGTCACTTTATTTTCAAGGAAAAAGACATACAACAAAGATTACTAGGCGCAGCCATCATGGTTTTGGGAGTTTTCGTTATCAGTTTATAGATAGAAACCTCAGAAACAGAAAATCATCCATCTCTCTCTTCCTCTGCGTACTCTGCGCCCTCTGTGGTTCAATTATTCTAATCCAACCGGATTTAAAATAAGTCATGTTATACTAAGAGCGATCGCACAAGATATATTTATCCAAATTAACTTAAAATTAAATGCACAAACTAGCAGCAACACCAGGAGGCTGGAACCCCCAAGCCGAAGGAGTAATCTTTATTCAACAAACCCCCGCACCAATCGTATTTATTAGTGCGGCTGATACAGATATTCAAACCCTCGCAGCCGCTGCATCAAAACTACCAGCAGAATTCCCCAAACTGCGCGCGGTGAATCTCCTGCAATTGCAGCAACAACTAACCATTGACACCTATGCCGAAGAAATTTTACAACACGCCCAGGTAATTATTTTAAGGTTGTTAGGAGGGCGTTCCTATTGGTCTTATGGCTTGGAAATACTGCGCGAAACAGTGGAAAAAACCCAAGCTAAACTGATTATAATGCCCGGTGAGGACAGTCCAGACCCCGATTTAATCAGTCATTCAAATGTATCGCTGTCAGCAGTCAATCAACTATGGCGCTACTTCACAGAAGGTGGAGTCCAAAACTTTGTTAATGCCCTAAAGTTTGCGGCAGATACTTGTTTGAAAACTGCTTACAATCCGCCTTTACCTCAAACCGTTTCCCGCGTTGGAATTTATGATTGGGGAGGGAATGCGAGGGCTGGTTTTGAAACTTTTCAACCTGATTCCGATCCCCCTAAATCCCCCTTAACAAGGGGGACTTTGATTCCTGATTCCGATCCCCCTAAATCCCCCTTAACAAGGGGGACTTTGATTCCTGATTCCGATCCCCCTAAATCCCCCTTAACAAGGGGGACTTTGATTCCTGATTCCGATCCCCCTAAATCCCCCTTAA